>NZ_LWFX01001186.1:0-20236 GCF_001635175.1 Alcanivorax sp. HI0083
GAAGTCGACTTCTTCTTTCTCGATACCTTCGCCGACAACCAGACGCTCGAAAGCGACGATTTCAGCACCGGCCGCTTTAACCAGCGCACCGACAGTGGTATTCGGATCTTTCACGAACGGCTGGTCCAGCAAGCTCACTTCTTTCAGGAACTTGTTGATACGGCCGCCGAGCATTTTCTCAACGATCTCAGCCGGCTTGCCTTCCATATCAGGCTGGGCGCGGATGATCTCTTTCTCTTTTTCCAGCACTTCAGCGGGAACCTGATCGCCACTGATGACCATCGGGTTAACCGCCGCCACGTGCATGGCAACATCTTTACCCAGCTCGGCATCGCCACCTTTCAGGGCAACGAGAACACCGATACGGCCGCCGTGAACGTAAGCGCCAATGGCACCTTCCGCTTCCAGCTTGGCAGCACGACGGATCTGGATGTTTTCACCGATTTTCTGAACCAGCGCCTGACGGGCCTGTTCAACGGTCGCCCCGTCGTCCAGAGTCAGTTCGCCAATCTTGGCGGCGTCGGTTTCACCTGCGGCCAGAGCAGCGCCAGCTACTTTGTCACAGAAGCCCAGGAAGTTTTCATCACGGGCAACGAAATCGGTTTCGGAGTTGATTTCCACCATCACGCTAACGGTGTTTGCGTCGTTGGTAGCAATCACCACACCGCCTTCAGCAGCGGTGCGGCCGGCTTTCTTGGCCGCTTTGGCCTGGCCGGATTTACGCATATCGTCGATGGCTTTTTCGATATCGCCATCTGCTTCAACCAGCGCCTTCTTGCACTCCATCATGCCAAGACCGGTACGCTCACGAAGCTCTTTAACCATTGCAGCAGTAACAGCAGCCATGATTATCCTCTTAACTTTGGTATGTTTCGGTAAAGCGGGCGAGCCAGCGGCTCGCCCACCGATAGATTAACCTTCGGCTTTTTCGCCCTGGGCTTCATCTGCTACCTCGACGAACTCGCTCTCGCCACCGGTCTGGTTCTGGGCGTACTGCTTGCCTTCCAGAATCACGTCAGCTGCGGCTTTCACATACAGCTGAATGGCGCGGATTGCGTCGTCGTTGCCGGGAATGACGTAATCAACGCCGTCCGGGTTGGAGTTGGTATCAACCACTGCAACAACCGGGATCCCCAGCTTGCGAGCTTCCTGCAGCGCGATGTCTTCGTGATCCACGTCGATCACGAACAGTGCGTCAGGCAGGCCGCCCATGTCCTTGATACCACCGATAGAACGCTCGAGCTTGTCCATCTCGCGCTTGCGCATCAGGGCTTCTTTCTTGGTCAGTTTGTCAAAAGTGCCATCCTGGAACTGGGCTTCCAGCTCACGATAACGCTTGATGGACTGACGAATGGTTTTCCAGTTGGTTAGCATGCCGCCCAACCAACGGTGATCCACATAGGGCATACCGCAACGCTGGGCTTCTTCGCTCACCGCTTTCTGCGCCGCACGCTTGGTACCAACAAACAGGATCTTGTTGTTGCTGGCCGCCAGCTTGTTCAGGAACGCCATGGCGTCGTTGAACAGGGGCAGGGTCTGCTCCAGGTTGATGATGTGAATCTTGTTGCGGGCGCCGAAGATGTAAGCATTCATCTTCGGATTCCAGTAACGGGTTTGGTGACCGAAGTGCACGCCCGCTTTCAGCATATCGCGCATAGTTACGCTAGACATTGTTAGTACTCCACTTTGGGTTAGGCCTCCACGCCCCCGCATAAACCCAACCAAATCGGTCCAACTTACAGACCAGAAGGCACCCAGGGCTATGTGACGGGGCATGTGTGATTTCCTTCCCCACTCATCGGCGGTTACAATGCGACACCGTCGTCTGTTGACCGACGCAGAGCGGGAAAGCGCGCGCTTTATACCACAGCCGCCCCTCACAGGCAACGCAAAGGTGTCTACCCGGCCCAAAATGCTTTGCCCAAGCCCCGCCCAACTCACTGAAAAAGCAGGAGTTTCCCCAAGCCTCATGAATGTCGTCATTAAAACCCCCGAGCAAATCGAGCAAATGCGTGAAGCGGGCAAGCTGGCCGCCGAAGTCCTGGAAATGATCGGCGAGTACGTCAAACCGGGGGTCACCACCGAGGAACTGGACCGCATCTGCCACGACCATATCGTCAACAAACAGCAGGCGATTCCTGCGCCTCTGGGCTATGGCGGCGCCCCCGGTCGCATGCCCTTCCCCAAATCGGTATGCACCTCGGTGAACCATGTGGTCTGCCACGGCATTCCCAGCGACCGCAAAGCCCTGAAAACAGGCGATATCGTCAATATCGATGTCACTGTCATCAAGAACGGCTGGCATGGCGACACCTCGAAGATGTTTTACGTGGGCGAGCCCTCTGTGCTGGCCCGCCGGCTGGTGGAAACTACCCGCGAATGCATGTTGGCCGGTATTCGCATGGTCCGGCCCGGCATACAGCTCGGCGACATTGGTCATCGGATTCAAAAAATGGCCGAGGGCGAACGCTTCTCTGTGGTCCGCGAATACTGCGGTCACGGCATCGGCGAGGGCTTCCATGAAGAACCCCAGGTGGTGCACTACGGCAAGCCTGGCACGGGTCTTGAATTACAGGAAGGCATGGTGTTCACCATCGAACCCATGATCAACGCCGGCAAAGCCGCCAATAAACTGCTGCCCGACGCCTGGACCGTGGTCACCAAAGACCGCAAGTTGTCCGCGCAGTGGGAGCACACCATCGCGGTCACCGCCGATGGCTATGAAGTACTCACCGCCCGCAGCGAAGAAACGGACCTCTATTAAGTGTCATTGCTACCCGCAATATCCCAGGACTCCCTGCTCGACGCCTTGCAGGAAAGCGCCCAGCCGGGCCAATACGCCCGCCAGTATCTGGCCCAGGGCCAGGAGCGGCTGAATCAGACCTTTGAGGCCACCGACATTACCGAGCTGGTCCAGACAAGAGCCACAATGGTGGACCAGGTGATGATCGCAGCCTGGTCCCTGTTTGGTCTGTCCGACCGCGATGACGTAGCGCTGGTGGCTGTCGGCGGCTACGGCCGCGGGGAATTGCACCCCTGCTCCGATGTGGATCTGCTGGTGCTGCTCGCCGACACCCCGGAACAGGCGCTGTGCGACAACCTTGAGCGGTTCGTGGCCTTTCTTTGGGATATGGGCCTGGAAATCGGCCATGCGGTGCGCACCCTGGACGAATGCGTGGAGCTGGCGCGGGAAGACATTACCGTGGCCACCAATATCATGGAAGCGCGCACTCTCGCCGGCAACGACACCCTGCGCGGGCAGCTGGAAGACCGCACCGGCCCGGAGCACATGTGGGATTCTGCCGCCTTCTTCGCCGCCAAATGGGAAGAACAGACCGCCCGACACAAGCGCTTCAATGACACCGAATACAATCTCGAACCCGACCTGAAAAATGCCCCGGGCGGCCTGCGCGACGTGCAAATGATCGCTTGGGTCGCCAAGCGTCACTTCAACGCCGACAGCCTGGAAGCCCTGGTCAGCGACGGCTTCCTTACCCCGGAAGAATACGGCGTGCTGCGCAAATGCCTGGATTACCTCTGGGAAGTGCGCTGGCAGCTGCATGTCCAGACCGAGCGCAACGAAAACCGCCTGTTGTTCGATCACCAGCGCCAGCTTGCGGACCGGCTGGGCCATGAAGATTCCAGTGCCAACCTGGCAGTGGAACATTTCATGAAAGGCTTCTACCGGGTGGCCCTGGCCCTGTCCGTGCTCAACGAAATGCTGCTGCAGCTATTTGATGAAGTCATTCTGCGCAGCGACACCCAGGAGCAGGTACGCCCGCTCAATCGCCGTTTCCAGGTGCGCAACGATTACCTGGAAATCAGCAACCCGGAAGTGTTCGAGCATCACCCCAGCGCCCTGCTGGAGGCCTTTGTGCTGATGGCCCAGAACCCGGACCTGAAAGGCATTCGCGCCTCCACCGTCCGCGCGCTGATCTACAATCGCCGCCAGATCGACGACGCCTTCCGTAACAACCCGGTCAACACAGACCTGTTCATGCAGCTGTTGCGCAGCCCCCATGCCCTGTTCTCCCAGCTGCGCCGCATGAAACGCTACGGCATCCTGGGCAAGTACCTTCCGGAATTCGGCGGCATCATCGGCATGATGCAGTACGACCTCTTCCATATTTACACCGTGGATGCCCACACCCTGCTGGTGATCAAGAACATGCGCCGGCTGCGCTACGAAGACCTGCGCGAAGAATTCCCGCTGGCCAGCGAAGTGTTCTATCGCCTGCCCAAGCCCGAGTTGCTGTACGCCTCCGGCCTCTATCACGATATCGCCAAGGGCCGCGGTGGCGACCATTCCGAACTCGGCGCGGACGATGCCATCGCTTTCTGCCAACGCCACGGTCTCACCGCCTGGGACGGCAAGCTGGTGGCCTGGCTGGTACGCAACCACCTGACCATGAGCGTCACCGCCCAACGCAAGGACATCTCCGATCCGGACGTGGTCTACGATTTTGCCCGCAAGGTGGGCGATCTGGTGCACCTGGATTATCTCTACGTGCTCACCGTGGCCGACATCAACGCCACCAACCCGACCCTGTGGAATTCCTGGCGCGCCTCCCTGTTACGTCAGCTGTACACCGAAACCAAGCGCGCCCTGCGCCGTGGCCTGAACAACCCGGTGGAAAAACAGGACTGGATCGACGAAACCCGCGACGCTGCCCTGCGCCTGCTCACAGACCGCGACCACGACGGCGCCAAAATCGAAGCACTGTGGAGCAACATCGGCGACGAATACTTCCTGCGGGAAACCCCACGGGATATTTCCTGGCACACCGAAGCGCTGCTCGACCGGGAAGACCCGGACGATCCGCTGGTACTGATTCGCGAATCGAGCCAGAGCGTGCTGGCCGGCGGATCGCAGATCTTTATTTACACTCCGGACACCCGCAACCTGTTCAGCGCCACCGTGAACGCCCTGGACAGCCTGGGCCTGACCATCATGGACGCGCGCATTATCACCAGCGCGGACGGCTTCAGCCTGGACACCTACATCGTGCTCGATGAGCACGGCACGCCTATCGGCGAAGACTGGGCGCGCATCGAGCAAATCCGCAAGACGCTCACCGAAACCCTGAAGCACCCGGACCGTTATGCCACCACGGTGAGCCGCCGCATGCCCCGGCGCAACAAACACTTTGATGTGCCCACCCAGGTAGTGATCAGCAACGACATCGTCAACGACCGTACCGCCGTGGACATCCAGACCCTGGACCGCCCCGGCCTGCTGGCTCATATCGGGCGCATCTTCATGCGCTTCGAGATTCTGGTGCAGAATGCCCGCATTGCCACCCTGGGCGAACGCGCCGAAGACGTTTTCTTCATTACCGACCTTGATGGCGAGCCGGTTTCCGACCCGACGTTGTGCCAGGAACTGCAGCAGACCCTCAAGCAAGAACTCGACGACAAGAACAACGGAAACACCTGACCCTATGAACCCAGATCTGGAACGGTTGCACCCCTACCCGTTTGAAAAATTGAAGACCCTGTTCAGCGGCTTGCCCCAATCGGACAAGTCGCCCATTGCCCTGTCCATCGGCGAGCCCAAACACCCGTCGCCGGATTTTGTGCAGCAGGTATTAAAAGACTCCACCGCGCGGCTAGCCAACTACCCGACCACCGCCGGTATCCCGGAATTGAGTGAGGCCATCGGCCAGTGGCTCAAGCGCCGCTTTCACCTGCAAGATATCGACCCGGCCAGCCAGGTGTTGCCGGTAAACGGCACCCGGGAAGCCCTGTTTTCCTTTACCCAGGCGGTGGTGGATCGCCAGCGCCAGCCGCTGGTGCTGATGCCCAATCCCTTCTACCAGATTTACGAAGGCGCCACGCTGTTGGCCGGTGGCGAGCCCATGTACCTGCCTTGCACCGACGCCACAGGCCTACAACCGGACTTCGATGCGGTCAGTGAAGACACCTGGACCCGTACCCAGCTGCTGTTTATTTGTACCCCGGGCAACCCTACCGGGGCCACGCTCAGCAAGGCCCAGCTCAAGGCCCTGATTCAGCTGGCGGATAAGTACGATTTTGTTATCGCCTCAGACGAATGCTATTCGGAAATCTATCGCGACACCCCTCCCACCGGGCTGCTGGAAGCCTGCGCCGAGATGGGCCGTCACGACTACCGCCGTTGCGTGGTCTTCCACTCCCTGTCCAAGCGCTCCAATCTGCCCGGGCTGCGCTCCGGTTTTGCCGCCGGCGACAGCGAAGTGCTGCAACGGTTTCTGCGTTACCGCACCTATCACGGTTGTGCCATGCCCATTCATCACCAGCTGGCCAGCATCGCCGCCTGGAATGACGAAAAACATGTACAAACCAACCGGGCACTGTATCGGGAAAAATTCGACGCAGTACTGGACATTCTTGGCGGCCCCCTTAAGGTATCCGCCCCGGCAGCGGGCTTCTATTTGTGGCCTAAAACGCCCATCAGTGACGAAGCTTTCGCCCAGCGTTTGCAGGCCGAACACAACGTCACCGTGTTACCCGGCCGCTATTTATCACGCACCATCAATGGTAAAAACCCGGGGGAAAACCGGGTACGCATGGCGCTGGTGGCCCCGCTGGAGGAATGTATTGAAGGCGCCCAGCGGATCAAGGCGTTGCTGGATGAGTTACAAGATGAAAGTTAAACGTTGAAAAGCGCGAGACAGGCTGAAGCAGGAATAATAACCGTGCCCGCGTTTCAACTTTGAACTTTGAACTTTCAACTGCTTTATAGGTTTTCCATGGAACTGACCGTCTTCGGTATCAAGAACTGCGATACCATGAAGAAAGCCATGAAATGGCTGGATGACAACGGCGTGGCCTATCACTTTCACGACTACAAGAAAGAAGGCGTGCCGGAACAACGATTACGCCAATGGCTGGAAGCCCTGGGTTGGGAAACCGTGATCAACAAACGCGGCACCACTTGGCGCAAACTGGACGATGCTGTCAAGGAATCCATGAACACGGAGAAATCCGTCAATCTGGCCATGGAAAATGCGTCTGTCATCAAGCGCCCGATTTTGCAAAGCAACGATTTCATTCTCGCCGGCTTCAAGGCCGACGAGTGGGAAACCACATTGAAATAACGCCGGACGCCCAACGCCGGATGCCCGACACTACCGATCAACGTCCGGCTTCAGGCACAAGGCCTCCAGCTCGACGTCAGGAGACATCATGAGTAATTTTTTCGCCATCGCACTGGGTTGCGGCACCAAGAACCGTAACGACAACTGGCTCGAAGTCTTTTACCCGGATCCGGCTCTTAACCCGGACGCCAAGCTGATCGACGTGATTCGCGACGAGCTGGATTACCAGGGCGGCAACGCAGCCATGGAGCTGACCCACCGCCAGGTTCAGCATATTGCCCGCGAATGGCGTGACGCCGGTTTTGAGCACGAAGCCAGCTATGCCGTTGCGTTTCAGGAATCCGATCGCCCGGTGGTGCTGACTGTGCTGGAAACAGACGCCGAGCCTGCCACCACCCCGGAAGCCTATCTCAAGCTGCACTTGATCTCGCACCGCCTGGTGAAACCCCACGGCGTTAACCTGTCCGGCATGTTCCCGCTGCTGCCCAACGTGGCCTGGACCAATGAAGGTGCCGTGGACCTGGAAGAGCTGCCCGAGCGTCAACTGCTGGCCCGCCTGAACGGCAAGGTGCTGGAAGTGAACAGCGTGGACAAGTTCCCCAAGATGACCGACTACGTGGTGCCCGCCGGCGTGCGTATCGCCGATACCTCACGGGTTCGCCTGGGCGCTTATGTGGGCGAAGGCACCACCATCATGCACGAAGGCTTCATCAACTTTAACGCCGGCACTGAAGGCCCGGGCATGATCGAAGGCCGCATCTCCGCTGGCGTGTTTGTGGGCAAAGGCTCCGACATCGGCGGTGGCGCGTCCACCATGGGCACCCTGTCCGGCGGCGGCAACATCATCATTTCCCTGGGCGAAGGCTGCCTGCTGGGCGCCAATGCCGGCACCGGCATTCCGCTGGGCGATCGCTGCACCATCGAAGCCGGCCTGTACATCACCTCCGGCTCCAAGGTGCAACTGCTGGACGACAAGGGCGAAATTGCCAACACAGTGAAAGCCCGCGACCTGGCTGGCCAATCCGACCTGCTGTTCCGTCGTGACACCCTCAGCGGTGCCGTGCAGTGCCTCACCAACAAGAGCGCCATTGCCCTGAACGAAGAGCTGCATAAGCATAACTAACGCAACACGCGGTACGCTTCACGCAACACGCCGGCGTGTCCGCATAATCTCTGTAGGAGCACCTCTCGAGGTGCGAACCAGCCACCGGGGTTCTCCCAAACCGGTTCGCACCTCGAGAGGTGCTCCTACAGCGGCTTCGAATCACCGATACTGGAATACCCATGTCCCGCACCCTCGACTACACCAAGGAACTCATCCGCCGCGCGTCCGTCACGCCTGAAGACGAAGGCTGTCAGGACTGGATGATCGAAAAGCTCGAAGCGCTGGGATTCGAATGTGAAACCCTGTGGTTCGGGGAAGTGCGCAACCTGTGGGCCCGTCGCGGCAAGCAGGGGCCGGTATTCGCTTTCGCCGGCCATACCGATGTGGTGCCCACCGGCGACGTCGCCACCTGGAAATACGATCCGTTCACCCCCACCGAGGAAGGCGACCTGCTGTACGGGCGCGGGACCGCCGACATGAAAGGCTCCATCGCCGCCATGATGGTGGCCATGGAAGACTTTATCGCCGCCCACCCGGACCATAACGGCAGCCTGGCTTTTCTGATCACCGCCGACGAAGAAGGGCCATCGGTTAACGGCACCGTCAAGGTGGTGGAACACCTGCAGGCTCGCCAGGAACACATGGATTACTGTCTGGTTGGGGAGCCGTCATCCACCAACATTGTCGGTGACGTGATCAAGAACGGTCGCCGGGGCTCGCTGGGCGCCAGGCTCACCGTAAAAGGCATCCAGGGCCATGTGGCCTACCCGCATCTGGCCCGCAACCCGGTACATGATGTGGCCCCGGCACTGGCGGAACTGGCAACCACCGAGTGGGATCAGGGTAACGATTTTTTTCCTGCCACCAGTTTCCAGATTTCCAACATCAACGGCGGCACCGGTGCCACCAACGTGATTCCCGGCACCTGCGAAATCATTTTCAATTTCCGTTTCTCCACTGAGCTCACCGACGCCATTCTGCGCGAGCGCACCGGAGCCATCTTTGACAAACATGGCCTGGACTATGATCTGCAATGGACCCTGTCCGGCCAGCCGTTTCTCACCGACCGCGGCGCTCTGGTGGACGCGGCCGTCAATGCCATCCGCGATGTCACCGAGCTGGACACCGAACTGTCCACCGCCGGCGGCACCAGCGATGGCCGCTTTATCGCCCCCACCGGCACGCAAGTGGTGGAGCTGGGCCCCACCAACGCCACCATCCACAAGGTGGACGAGCACACCAGCATCAGCGAACTGGACACCCTGACGCAGATCTATCAGCGGCTGCTCCAGCACCTGATGACCTCAGTATAAATATCCCCGGCGCTTCTGCCTGAATGCCCTGACCCAAAACGTGGACGTATCAGGCAGGCGCAGCAGCCTGCTACAAATTCAGGCAAACTGCCCCTACTATAAAAGCTCCATCACGGATCGGAAGGCACCATGTGGCTGCATGAAATCCCCGTGGGCGGCATGCTGTTCAGCCCCATGGTATTACTGGTGCTGCTGGCACTGGCGCTTACCCTGATGACTTACCTGCTGCTGAGACAGCTGGGCTGGCATCGCCAAGTCTGGAAAGGTGCCTGGTTCTACCTTTCCCTGTTCGTCTGTTTTGTTGCTCTTTCACTGCGGCTATTGAGCTGACTGACACAAGGACGCGCCATGCAACAATCGCTTCGAATTCTGGTCACCGTCGTTCTGGTCATCCTGGCCCTGATCGCCGGCAACTGGGTATGGAACTACTACCTTTACGCGCCCTGGACCCGGGACGGCAAAGTGCGGGCAGAAATCATCACCCTGTCGCCAGATGTCTCCGGCTGGGTCCGTGAACTCAACATTGAAGACAATCAGAGCGTCAGCCAGGGCGACCCGCTGTTCCGCATCGATGACACCCGCTACCAGGCCGCGTTGGCCAAGGCCGACGCCCAGCTGCTCTACCAGCAGGAAGCCCTGCGCCTTGCCCAGCACCAGTATCAGCGCCGCCAGGAGCTGCACCGCAGCAGCAATAACAGCATCAGCAAGGAAGCCCTGGAGAGCGCCAGCATTCAGGCTCAACTGGCCAAAGCCAATGTAGCCCTGGCCAAGGCCGAACGAGACAGCGCCAACATCAATCTTGAGCGCACTCGCATTCATGCCCCGGCGGACGGCACCATCGTCAACCTGACCCTGCAGCAAGGCAATTTTGTCAATCAGGGCAGCCCGGTGGTTTCCATGGTCAAAGCCGACAGTTTCTATGTCACCGGTTATTTCGAGGAAACCAAATTGCCACTGGTGCACGTGGGTCAGGACGCCTCCGTGATCCTCATGAATGGCTCGCGCACCCTGCAGGGAAAAGTCACCAGCGTGGGTCAGGCCATCGCCAATGCCAACACCCAGACCGACCGGCAGCTGCTCCCGCAGGTACAGCAGACCTTCAACTGGGTGCGGCTGGCCCAGCGCATTCCGGTGCACATCGAACTGGAGTCAATCCCTGATGACATCCTGCTGGCCGCCGGCATGACCGCCACCGTGCGCCTGCACGACGCACCCACCACGCAATGATTGACCTGCCATGACTTTGCCGCCCCGCCTGGCTGTCATTCTCACACCGGAGCGCCATTCCGTGCTCTTTGCGCTCAAGGGCATTATTGCCATGAGCCTGGCGCTTTACCTGGCAATGCTCATGCAGCTTGAGCGGCCCTACTGGGCGCTTATTTCTGCGGTGTTTCTGCAGGTCCGGCCGGAAACCGGCCTGGTGATTGAAAAGGGCCTGTGCCAGATCGGCGGCACACTGGTGGGCGGCGCCATGGGTCTGTTGATCCTGGCCACCTTGCTGCCCTACCCGTTCATGGCACTGTTGGCCCTGACCCTGTGGATCGGCCTCAATGCGGCGGCTTCTGCCTGGGTACGGCAAGCCAATTTCATTTATGGCTTTGCCATGGCCGGCATCACTGCAACGCTGATTGTGGTGATCTCCATCGCCAACCCCACCACGACCTCCAGCGTTGGCATTTTTCATGTGGCCAATGCCCGTGTTAGCGAAATTATTGTCGGCGCGGTTTGCGCAACCCTGGTCAGCAACCTGCTGTGGCCTGCCCGCGTCAGCCACCTGCTGCAGAAGCACGCCCGTGGCGCCCTCAACCAAACCCTTGCCTACCTGGAACTGGAACTCAATCCGGCAGGCACCCACTCCCAGCGCCACATTCAGGTAGACACCCTGCTGCAAAGCATTTTCCCGCTGAGTGATGACAGCAGCGCCGTCCTCTACGAAGGCGCCCAGGGCCCGGGAAGGGCCCGCGCTGCCACCGTTATCTGCCACAAGACCCTGTCGTTGATCGCCCGCATCCGGGTCATCGGCCGCCTGATGCGCAACCACAGTGACTTGCTGACACCCGCCCTGCAGGACATGCTCGAATCGCTGCGCCAATCCTTCAAACGCATGCGCGAAACCCAGTCCGCCGAAGACGCCATGGAAGAAGTACAGCGTCTGCGCCAGCAATTACGAACCGCCAGCGGCGAACAGGACGACGACGCCTCCCCGCTGCAACGACGCTTTTTCCAGGTCGCCCTGAACCTGACCGCCGACATTATTCTCGCTCTGGAAGCCAACCGCGCCCTGCATTTCAGCAAGGACATGCAACTGCGCCCGCAGGGTCTCAAACCCTACCGTGACCTGCAGATCGCCGCCGCCGTGGGGATTCGCAGCGCCCTGGTATTCATGATTGCTGCCGGACTGTGGATCGGCACAGCCAGCCCCATGGCCATCATGTTGATGATCATGCCGGTGATCTTCACCATCCTGTTTGCCCGCCTGCCCGAACCGGATGTGGTGCTGCGCCGGGCCACCATCACCTCAGTGCTCGCGGCACCCGTTGCCCTGTTTTTCACCCTGCCCCTGCTGGCCCTGAGCAACGGTGACTTTCCGTTACTGATCCTGATTCTTGGCGCACCGCTGTTCGTGGCGCTACTGGCCATCAGCAATCCGACCACCCTGGCCTACGGCCTGGGGTTCTGCACTCCGTACATCATCCTGGTGCAGCCCGGTAACGCCATGGATTTTGATGTGGCCCGCGTAGCCAGCAACGGCCTGGCCATTACCGGTGGTATCTTTATCGCCTACATGATGTTCAGGCTGATTACGCCCCCCAATGGCCCGGGCCTGCGCCGGCGGCTGATTCGCGGTACCGCCCAGGACCTGGCGATGATTGGCCATCATCGCCACCGTATTAACGAAGAAGGCTTCAACGCCCGCATGGCAGATCGTCTTCGCTGGCTCACTATCTGTGACAAGGCCCTGCCCGAAGAACGCCGTCACTTTACCGATCTGGGGCTGACCGGCCTCAACCTGGGCCAGGTTTCCCTATGGGTACAAGGACGTATCAATACCCAGTCGTCCCCCGCACTGCAAGACAGCGCAGCACGGTGGCAGCAGTCCCTGGCGGATGCCTACCAGGCCTGCGCCCGAGGGCATTGCGATGACCGTTTTCGCGCCGACTCCGAACGCCTGAAAACCGCCATGGCCGAGGCCGGCAACATGGAGCAGCGGAACCAGGAACTGATTGCCGGGGCCGTGGAACGCATCGCCCTGACCTTCGAGCGGATGGCCGCGCGCCTCGCCGGGACCGCAGAGCTGGATGCCCCAGCTGCGAACACGTCAGGTAGCCGCTAGCCGGAGCGCCCTAAATTCCTGTCGACAGGCCCTAGCCAGCGTGTTTACTCTATGTTTCCCTAACGCCCCGAATAGCCTGCGGGCCGCCCACTGCGGCCTGCCGTGATGGAGTCCCCTTCACATGACTGCACAAGAAAAGCTGACCGCCAAGGTGGTGGTCGATACCAACCCCGCCACTGGCACCGCCGTCGCCGAACTGAGCGAAACCAACCTGGACGCCTTGCCTCAAATGCTGGCCAAGGCCCGCGAGGCACAAGCCATCTGGGCGGCCAAATCCTTCAAGGAACGGGCTCGCCATATTCAGATGATGCGCAGCTACATCGTCGATCGTGCGGATGATCTGGCGCGCACCGTCAGCGAAAGCAACGGCAAAACCCTCACCGATGCCCTGGCCACCGAAGTGTTGCCCTGTGCCCTGGCCTGCAAGTGGTATGCAAAAAACGCCGAGCATTACCTGAAAGAGCGTAACCGCCCTGCTGGCAGCATCCTGTTCTTCAACAAGCGCACCCACATGCTGCGCGTGCCACTGGGCGTGGTGGGCATCATCAGCCCCTGGAACTACCCCTTGTCGATTCCCTTCGGCGAAATCGTCATGGCCCTGATGGCCGGCAATGGCGTGATGCTGAAAGTGGCCGCCGCCACTCCGGCGGTAGGCCGCGCCATCGAACAAATCGTCGCGGCCGGCGAACTTCCCCAAGGCCTGTTCCAACACATCGTCGGCTCTGGTTCCAAAGTGGCCACCGGTTTTTTCGATAACGGCATCGACAAGCTGTTCTTCACCGGCTCGGTACCTGCGGGCAAAACGTTGATGGCCCAGGCCGCGCAAACGCTGACACCGGTTTCCCTGGAGCTGGGCGGCAATGACCCCATGCTGGTGCTGGAAGACGCGGATCTGGAGCGTGCCACCAACGGCGCCGCCTGGGCCGGCTACCAGAATGCTGGGCAAAGCTGTGGCGGCGTGGAACGCGTCTATGTGGTGGATGCGGTGTACGACCAATTCGTGGACTTGCTGGCCAAGAAGACTCGCCAACTGCGCCACGGCATCGGCTGCAACAGTTTTGATGTGGATATCGGCAGCCTGACCACGGCCGGTCAGCTGCGCACCGTGCAGCAACACGTGGAAGATGCGTTGGCCAAAGGCGCCCGCATCGAAGCCCAGTCACGCCCGGTGGGCAATGTGGAAAACGGCTTCTTCTTCCCCGCCACCCTGCTCACCCAGGTCACCGACGACATGCTTACCATGTGCGATGAAACCTTTGGCCCGTTGATCGCAGTACAACGTGTGGCCAATGAAGAAGAGGCCATTCGCAAAGCCAACGATTCGCATCTGGCGCTGACCTCCTCGGTGTGGACCAAAGACAACAAACGCGGCCGAGCCATTGCCGCCCGGTTGCAATCCGGGGTTACCACCGTAAACGATCATCTTTACAGCCACGGCCTGTCCGAAACCCCCTGGGGTGGCGGGAAGGAATCCGGCATTGGCCGCACCCATGGCCCGGAAGGGCTGGAAGAAATGACGCAGGCGAAAGTGGTGAACTGGGATATTCTGCCGTCCAAACGCAATATTTTCTGGTACCCGTTTGATCAAGCCACCTACAACGGCATCAAGAACGCCCTGCTGTTCGTTTTCCCGTCCAGCGTTGGCCAGTGGCTCGGCGCCTCATTGAAGCTCACGCCCTTCCTGGTGAAGAAAATGTTCACCGGCTGGAAAACCGGCGACTAGGTCTGTGTCGCTACCGGCTTCCGGTGGCAAATGTTGACCTGCATCATCACTATCCTCCCGGAACCTGTCATGCTACCGAGACAGGCTCCGGGAGGATTTTTTATGTATATGGACAGCGTGGTTCTGGCAGGAATCGCCGTGATTGCCGGCATTCTGGTCTTTGCGGGCAGTTTTGCCCTGTTTATCTGGCTGGATTCCGGCGACGACGACACACAGAACGGGAAAGACTGACGCCAGGCACCCTGCTCGTCATACGCTTTCGCTTTGTAGCGCTCGGCAGGGACTCAGCAGGGATAGTCTGGCGATTGCAGGCAGCGCTCGCGCAACTGCTCCGGTGTACTTGCCGAGGGTTCCTGTCGACGATTGCCACCCTGGCAGATGACTTCCAGCTCCCCTTTTTCCGGGGCCGCCCGCTCGATGGTATACCCCACCCCACCACAGGCCCGCTGCGCCGCATTAAGGCATTCGCTCCACTGCGGGCAAAACACACCAAACTGCCCCGGATAGGACTGCACCACCTGGGTGCCACCGGTTTCACACCCTGCCAGCAGCGCCAACAAACAGGCCAGCGAAGGACCAGAAACACAGCTCTTCATGGTACGCCCCCAATATACGCTGAATCAGAGCGCATCCAGCCAATCCTGGGACGGGGCATACCACCAGGAGCCCATCACCGGCCGGGTAAATTCCAGCAACCGATCTTTCACTGAGTCATCCGCAATGCCATACATGCGTCGCAGCAGAAAATCATAACGGTCCAGCTCGCAACAAAACGCCAGGAAATACAGGCCATGCTGGCCGCTGTCACCGTAAGGGACCGACCGCCGCCACATTTTCTGCGCTACACCATCCCGGTCGACATCGACGCGTCCTACGTGGGCATCTGCGGGCATGCGCTCATCATCGAACTCCACGGCGTCTTCCTTGGTCCGGCCAAACACATTTTCCTGCTCACTGACCGGTAACCGGTTGAACTTGCCCAGGTCATGAATCCATTTCTGGGTCAGCACCCAACTACCGCCCGCGCCGGGGTGCGGCTCAGCGATAAAAGTCGCCTGTTCCGCCTTTTCCCCGGTGGGGTTGCCGATGCCATCCACAAAACCGGTCAAATCGCGCATGTCGTGGTACACAAAGGCGGTTAGCTCAAGCTGGGTCGCGAGCAGGTCACCCACCGCCTGGCGTACCAGCATGCTGGTATCGAACAGGTCTCCCGCCTCCCGGGCCTGCACCCACACCCACAAATCCCCCTGGGTGGCCGGAATGTGCCCCTCCAAAGAAAAAGGCGGAAAACTGAAGCGCGAATCAAAGCAGGCCCAGAGATCTGGCCCGAAACCCAGTAAAACCGGCGTCTTTTCACTCTTCAGCGCAACCAGATCACGCAGGGCCTGGCGCAATGACTCGGTCTTGTGGCCACTGCCAAGACTGAACTCGAAAAACCCATGATGGGCATAACTGCGGTCAAAAATACCGGATTGCGGTGTCGACACCGGAGGCTCCTTCACTCTGTCCATGGCGGGGAATAATTCCCACAATTATAGCAGGTCGAATCAGCGCCGGCCCCTGCCATACGCTCGTTGTCGTCCAGTCGCAGCAATTTTGAAACAAATTGAAATATCCGCTGGTGTTCCAGGCTCAGGGCTTTCGATACACTTGGCTCACATTCGTTAACTGTATCCGACTATGACACCTTGGCTTGGCCTGGATCGACTAGGCTTCTTCCTCATACGCGTATTTTTACGCCTGTGCACCCGCGCCAATGCGCTCCCTTCGGATCCCAAGGAACTGCAGCTTGCTGCCAATACTCCGGTGGTCTATGTACTCAGCGACCGCTCTGCTGCCGACGCAGCCGTGGCGGACCAGACCGCCCGGCAGCTGGGGCTCTCTTCTGCCCTGCGCGGCCTGACACTGGGAAAAACCCACCTCAACCACAGTTATTTTCAGCTTTACCGCCGCCAACTGGGTAACCGCCGTCAGCGCCGGGCGGTGTCCCCTCCCCGGCTGGAAAAACTGGTTGCAGCCCTGCGTGCCAACCCGGAAGCCGATGTACAGCTTGTGCCCGTCTCCGTGTTCTGGGGGCGCCGCCCGGAAAAAGAAAACTCCATGTGGCGCATCCTGTTTTCGGATAACTGGTCTCCGGCCGGGTTTATCAAGAAATTCTTCATCATCATCACCCAGGGCCGCCAACTATACGTGCAGTTCAGCCGCCCCATGTCCCTGCGCACCCTGGTTGACCAGTGCCAGAAAGACGACCAGGCCGTGCGCAAGGCATCGCGCATCCTGCGGGTGCACTTTCGCCGTCAGCAGGAAGCGGCCATCGGCCCCGACCTGTCACACCGGCGCACCCTGACCAATACCGTGGTCGATTCCATACCGGTGCGAGAAGTGATTCGCGCTGAAGCGAAGCGTCAGGACGTCAGTGAAGAAAAGCTGGAAGCCAAGGCTCGCGGTTACGCCATGGAAATTGCGGCCGACTACTCCCACACCGTAATCCGAACCCTGGAGCTGTTTCTGAACTGGGTGTGGAACCGGCTGTATGGCGGCATTCGCCTCTACAACATGGACAACCTGACCAAGGTGGCCGGCGATCACGAAATTATCTACGTGCCCTGCCATCGCAGCCACATTGACTACCTGCTGCTGTCCTTCGTGATGTTTCGCAACGGCCTGGTACCACCGCATATTGCCGCCGGCATCAACCTGAACCTGCCCATTGTGGGCACTATTCTGCGTCGCGGCGGCGCCTTCTTCATGCGCCGCAGCTTCCGTGACAACCCCCTGTACGCCGCCGTATTCAGCGAATACCTGCACACCATTACAGCACGTGGCTTTTCCATCGAATATTTTGTGGAAGGCGGGCGTAGCCGCAGCGGCCGTATGCTCAAACCCCGTACCGGCATGCTCGCCATGACCGTACGCAGCTTCCTGCGTGATTCACGCAAGCCAATCGCGTTTGTGCCCGTCTATGTGGGCTACGAAAAAGTGATTGAGGCCGGCTCATACATCGGTGAATTGCACGGCAAGAAAAAGCAGAAGGAATCCGTGGGCGGATTGATGAAATCACTCTCCGTGCTACGTAGCCACTTTGGCCAGGTGCACCTGAACTTCGGTGAACCGATCAAGCTGGTGGACTATCTGGACGGCCATAACCCGAAATGGCGCAATGAAACCGTGGCCCCCGGTGACAATCCACCCTGGTTCAAACATGCGGTGGAAGAACTGGGACAAGAGGTGGTCGAATCCATCAATGCTGCCGCTGTGGCGAACCCGGTCAATCTGCTCAGCCTGGCGTTGCTGGCCTCTCCCAAGCACACCATGGATATTGCCCAGCTTCGTCAGCAACTGGACCTGTATATTTCCCTGCTCAAACAAGCGCCTTACAGTGACAACGCGGCACTAGCCAACGATGACGCCAGTGCCATTATTGAGTACGGCCTGGAGCACGACTTCCTGGAACGTATTGAACACAAGCTGGGCGACGTGGTTACCACCGATGAAAAAACCGCCCTGCAAATGGCGTACGTGCGCAACAACAGTCTGCACCTGTTCATTCTGCCGGGCCTGATCTGCTCGCTGGTAATGAATGCACGATCCATCAGCATGGATGTACTGCAAAGCATGGTGCGTCTGCTCTATCCTTTCCTGCGTAACGAGTACTTCCTGCACTGGCAGGATGACGAGGAACTGGCAGCTGCCGTCAATAATATCGTCACCGTCCTGCAGCAGGAACAACTGATCGGCCGTGAAAATGACTGCCTGCACGGTGCCGCGATTCATACCCACGAATCCGACATGCTGGACCATCTTGGCCAGACCGTAATGCCCTCTTTGGAGCGTTACTACCTGACCATCCGGCTGCTGGTGCAATATGGGTCCGGCATGCTTACCGCCGAACAGCTAGGGGAACTGGCCCACCAGACAGCCCAGCGCCTTTCTTTGCTGTACGAATTCAACTCTCCGGAATTCTTCGACAAGGTAGTGCTGAAGAACTTTATCGCCCAGCTCTACACCACCGGCCTGGTCACCCCCGGCGGCAGCGGCGCACTGGAATTCAGTGAGAAACTGGAAGCACTGGATGACGAGGCTAACCGTATTCTCAGCCCCGATATCAGTGACGCCATTCGGCGTGTCACCCGGGTAAGCAATTTAGGCAACCTGCTTACCGCCTCTTCTGACGGCTCCTGATCATGCCGGCCACCGCCAACGGTGGCCAGTATAAACGCCGGCACCGCCGCCCCTCTCTTATCAAGATACCCGGGAATAAAGCCAGGGTATTAGCGAACCGGTCGTGGGGACGTGATTACTGAGAGGAGTAGTGAGCTGGCTCAGGTGCACGTATAGATATCGAAGCGCACCGCCTTGCCTTTCTGGCTGAACGACGGCTCGATGTCAGCCAGATAGCTCGCCTTTACCGGGCGTTTTACGACGACACGGGCGGGGGAAAGGGAGCGGGCCCAGTCCAGTAGCTGCTCCTCTTCAGCCTTGTCCGGATAGGGACAAAGCCGCTGCAACCACTGCAAGTCTTTCTTTACCGCAGCACTTTTTTCCCGAGCTGGAAACATGGGATCCAGATACACAGCGTGGAGAGCCCGCGGCTCAGTAGTTCTGCTGTCCTCGCACGCCAGCAACTGCATGTTGGCAACCAGGCCGGCTGGCGCTCTTTGCAGGCCATCCGCAAGCATGGCATGAAGAATCGGCGAACGTTCCGCCAGCAACACCTGAAACCCTGCCTGCGCCATCAGCGCGGCATCACGACCGAGACCAGCGGTGGCATCGAGCACCCGGATCCGCTCGTCTTTGGGCTTGCCCAGCGCCTTGATCAGGCGCTCGTGCCGCACCCGCTCAGTCGTTAGCCGGTAGCCCTGCTTTCCGTCACAGAAGCTAACCGCCAGCGGCGTTTCCTTACCCTGCGGACGCCACAGGCTCAGGCACGCATTATGCCAGCCCAGCACCAGTTCGAGCGAGCGAGCACAGGCCTGCGCTTCGTTTTCCACCGGCGCACCCGGCAAGCCTGACGGGCAACCGGGTAACAGACCGAGCACAGTGTCCAGAGAGCCACTCAGGGTCATGCCAGCCAGAACAACAGGGCCACGCCCAGAATCAGCCGATAGATGACAAACGGCAGCATGCCGATGCGCTCCAGCAGGCGAATGAAGAACACAATCGTCAGGTAAGCCGTCACCGCGCTAACCACGACACCCAGGGCCATCATCGCCCAGTCCACCGCGATTTGTTGTTCGATCAGATCTTTGGTTTTCAGCAGCCCCGCGCCCAGAATCACCGGTATGGACAGCAAAAAGGAAAAACGCGCCGCGTCTTCACGGCGATACCCCAATGCCAGCGCCGCGGTAATGGTGATGCCGCTACGCGAGGTGCCTGGGATCAACGCCAGCGCCTGGGCCAGGCCGATAAAAATGGCGCCGGCAATACCCAACCGGGCCAGCGAAAACGCCCGCTTGCCGAAGGCATCAGATGCCCATAACAGAGCCCCGAATACCAACGTAGTGATGGCAATCACCAGCGCCGAGCGCAATTCCTGCTCAATAAAATCATCACCAAGAAAACCGAACGCCACAGCCGGAATGGTGGCCAGCACCACCAGTAACCCCAGCTTCAGGTCATCATTCATTTGCCGCTGCTGCACCGCCACGCCAGCGCCGCCTACCATGGCCACCAGATCACGGC
>NZ_LWFX01001187.1:0-2559 GCF_001635175.1 Alcanivorax sp. HI0083
ATTGAGCGCGTCGGCGGCTTCAAGCGCGGCTGGCACCAGTGCCCCAAAGGCCAGTATGGCCACGTGCTGGCCTTCGCGCAGGGTGCGCGCCTGGCCGATGGGCAGGGCGGTCATGGTTTCTTCGATGGTGGCGCCGGTGCCGGTGCCGCGCGGATAGCGTACCGCTGCCGGCCCTTCGTGCAGATAGGCTGAATAGAGCAGCTGACGGCATTCGTTCTCGTCGGAAGGGGCCGCGATAATCATGTTCGGCACGGTGCGCAGGTAGGCCAGATCAAACACGCCGCCATGGGTGGCGCCGTCCTCGCCCACCAGGCCGGCCCGGTCCAGACCGAAGGTTACATCCAGTTCCTGCAGGGCCACATCGTGGATCAGCTGATCATAGCCGCGCTGCAGGAAAGTGGAATAAATGGCTACCACCGGTTTCTGGTTTTCACAGGCCAGCCCGCCGGCCAGAGTGACCGCGTGTTGCTCACAGATGGCCACATCGTGGTAACGCTCCGGGAAGCGGCGGCTGAATTCCACCATGCCGGAGCCTTCGCACATGGCGGGCGTGATGCCCACCAGGCGTGGGTCCTGCTCGGCCATATCGCACAGCCACTGGCCGAAGATATCCTGGTACTTGGGCAGCTTGGGCTTTTGCGGGACGGCCACCTGAACCTTGGGTTTGGGTTCGATCTTGTTGATGGCGTGGTAGCCCACCGGGTCGACTTCTGCGGGCGCAAAGCCTTTGCCCTTGGTGGTATAGATGTGCAGCAGCTGCGGCCCTTCCAGGTCGCGCAGGTTGCCCAGGGTGCGTACCAGCTCATCCACATTGTGGCCGTCGATGGGGCCGATGTAGTTGAAGCCGATGGCCTCGAACAGCATGTCGGGGCTGACCATGTTCTTCATGCTTTCTTCAGTGCGGCGGATGAAATCCCAGGCCGCCGGCATGGTGGAAAGCACTTTCTTGCCACCTTCACGCAGGGCGATATAGCTCTTGCTGGCCCAGATGCGCGCAAAATAATTGGATAGCCCGCCCACATTGTGGGAAATCGACATGTTGTTGTCGTTGAGGATCACCAGCAGATTGGAGCGTGTATGTGCCGCGTGGCTCATGGCCTCAAACGCCTGACCGGCGGTCATGGCGCCGTCACCGATGATGGCCACGGCACGGCGGTCACTGCCGGCCATTTCCGCGCCCAGCGCCATGCCCAGTGCGGCGCTGATGGAAGTGGACGAGTGGCCCACGCCGAAGGTGTCGTATTCGGATTCGCTGCGCTTGGGAAAGCCGGACAGGCCGCCGGCCTGGCGGATGCTGGTCAGTGATTCGCGGCGCCCGGTGAGTATCTTGTGGGGGTAACACTGGTGGCCCACATCCCAGACCAGTTTGTCATCAGGAGTGTGATACAGGTAATGCAGGGCAACGGTCAGTTCGACCACGCCGAGGCCCGCGCCGAAATGCCCGCCACACTGGCCTACCGCATAGAGCAGATATTCGCGTAATTCATCGACCACGCGCTCCAGTTGGGATGCCGGCAGCTGCCGCAGGTCTGCAGGGCTGTTGAGGGTATCCAGCAACGGGGTGTCAGGTCGCGCCAGCGGAATTTGAGTAAACGTCTTGGGCATAGGGTCATGCAGCCTGATGAGTGCAAGGCAGAATAATGGCCTGTGGTCCGGGCGGAACGCTGTGTGAAGCAGGCGCTTTCCGCGTGGACCACTGGCACTAGTATAACTGTCCGGGGGGGCTATCGTCAGTGCTGGATCAGTGATTCCGGGTAATGATGTATTGAGCCAATTGTTGCAGGGGAAGCGCGCGTGGCCCATAGCCAGCCAGAGCCTGTTGCGCCTGCTCGCATAACTGGCGGGCGCGTTGCTGGCTTTGCTCCAGGCCGAGAAGTGCCGGGAAGGTGCTTTTTTGCAGCTTTTCATCGGAGCCGGAGGGCTTGCCCAGCTGCTCGGTGCCGCCGATGACATCGAGGATGTCGTCCTGAATCTGGAACGCCAGACCAATGGTATCGCCAAAATCGGTGAGGCTGTTGAGTAGCGCAGGATCGTTCTTTTCTGCGGCGAAATAGCCCAGCTGCAGGCTGGCGGTGATCAAGCGCCCGGTTTTCAGGTAATGCATCTCTTCCAATGCTGCCACGGTTTGTTGCTGGCCCTGGGCGAGCATGTCCTGCATCTGGCCGGCGGCCATGCCGTCCACGCCTGCCGCCTGGCACAGGTGCTGAATCAGGGCGATGCGGCTGTCACTGCGGTAGTCGCCATGACAGGCGAGCAGCTCAAAGGCACGGGTGTGCAGGGTGTCGCCGGCAAGGATGGCGGTGGCTTCGTCGAAAGCCTTGTGACAGGTGGGCTGGCCCCGGCGCAGGTCGTCATCGTCCATGGCGGGCAGGTCATCGTGAACCAGGGAGTAGGCATGGATCAGTTCCACTGCCACGGCGGGCACGTCGGCCTGGGCCGGACTCGCGCCTGCCAGCTGGGTGGCGCCGTAGACCAGTAGAGGGCGAATGCGTTTACCGCCGCTGAGGGCGGCGTAGCGCATGGCCTGGCTGAGCCGGGAGGCGGCGCTCTGGGTGGGCA
>NZ_LWFX01001188.1:0-1979 GCF_001635175.1 Alcanivorax sp. HI0083
CCCAGAAAATTTACACCGATTCAGTTGGCCGCTGGAGGCATTACGCTCCATGGCTGGAGCCTGTATTGCCACAATTCAAAGCGACTGCTGAGCGTTATGGGTATGACCTTTCCGTGTAGCCTAATGTGAGTTGCCAATGGGGAAGGGTGTGTGGTCGCAGTCTTTATGTCCCTGAGCGGGTTGTAACCCATTGATTTTATAAGTTGCGATGGTGGCGAGCACTTGGAATGACCGCTAAGCTCGCGTCTTTGCTTCTTCGGCGAATTAACATGGTTGCCTGTGCTGGGTGACGTGGTTAACATGTCTGACCATATTGGACACAAACAATAACAATAATGCTGGATGCCATAGATGCTGACTTCCATGCTGGGTGTGGCGCTGATATTTTTTGCAGCCAATGAGTCTGTTGTGATCGAACCCCCCAAGAAAGGGGAGGTCTACTACGAACACCCGACGACACCAGTGCCATTACGTGAACGGGATATCGTGGTTAAACCGGTATCTGAGTTCCGTTATCACAATGTTACGCGCCAGGCGTATGACTATTCCTGTGGCTCTGCAGCCCTTACGACGGTGCTTAATCAGTATCTTGGACGCCAGTTCCAGGAGCGCCAGATCATGGAAGGGCTGTTGCGATTTGGTGAAACGGATAAGATTGTCGAGCGCCGAGGATTTTCCCTTCTTGATATGAAGCGTCTGGCGACAGCACTGGGCCACCCTAGTGGGGGGTTTAGAGCCGAAATGTCAGATATTAAGACGCTGGATCACCCCGCTATTGTTCCGATCGCTTATGGTGGGTTTAAGCATTTCGTTGTGCTTAAGAAGTATCAGAATGGCCATGTCTATGTTGCCGATCCTGCTTTGGGGAATATCAGTTTCAGTGAGACAAAGTTTCAGGAAGTCTGGGATCAAAACGTACTCTTTATCGTGTTCCCGAACGGTTTTGAGCCTCAGGATGGGCTCCAGTTAACGGATTATGATCTGCGCCTGATGGATGAACGAACCATTAACCGTTGGGCATTCGAAGTGTTTCCAGTGTTTACTGCGCCAATAGAAAACTGGGCAGACAAGGCCAGTACTCTCGAGAGAGTGCAGATCACAGAAGACGACGGTAGCAAACGCGTAATTAACGTGCCGACGCGAACCTACTTCCACAAATAAAGCCTGCAGTGGCTAATAACAACCAGAACAAAGGAAGGCTTGCATGAAAATGATGTCTGGGAAGGTTGCAGCAACTGCTGCTTTCATGTTGTTGCAGCATGTTGCCTGGGCGGCAGATAGCGTGGAAGAAGCACGTGATGCCTTGCAGACCCAAGAAGATGATGTCACGCAGGAAAAAAACCTGGAAGAGGTGTTCCAGGCAGCGGAAAAACAATACTCGCTTTTGCCAAGTGGCCAGATGTCGCTCAATTTCTCTGCCAATTACAATTATTATCGTGATGATCGTATTGATATCGCGATTGATGAAAATTCAGGCAGCATTAGCCGGTTCCGGGTCGAGCAGGATGCACAGCACGCTTTTTCGTCGTCTCTTTCCCTTGATTACGGTATCTGGAATAACCTGACGTTTAACACGCGCCTGCCTGTCTCCTATAAATACGATACCCAGAAAGATGTCTCTCAAGCGGCGCTGGGCGATGTTTCATTCAGCTTGCGTTATCAGCCCTTTCCGGTAAAACCAGGCGCAATGAATACCACTTTGTATACCACGTTGAGTACGCCAACAGGGGATAGCCCCTACGACATTAATACGCGTGAAGAGGTGTCGAGTGGCTCGGGGTATTACTCTTTGGGTGCTGGCGTCAGCGCGAGTAAAGTTATTGATCCAGTCGTGCTTTTCGGCTCTGTAGGGTACACCTACGCGTTTGACGCCACCGGGTTGAATCAGCTGCGAGGAAACCAGATTCTGCGCGAAGTGCAGCCGGGCGATAGCCTGAATTTCTCCATGGGCTTTTCGTATGCGCTTTCATATGAGGTGT
>NZ_LWFX01001189.1:0-3744 GCF_001635175.1 Alcanivorax sp. HI0083
ATTCTTAAATTAGACATGCATTAGACATTAACTTGACGTTAATGCAACTTTATTGCTACTTTTTTTTCACTTAAATATTACTATGTAATAAAGATTGGAACAGGCCCATGATCACTCAAAATGATGAGATCGAGCTATCTCGACAAACATTCAGTCGCTGGCTAGCCAGAAACAATAGGGAGCAAATCTCTTGGCTGGCACGCTACCTGAACGAGAACAAAACAGCCCAACGATTACTCCTTAAACAAGTAGAAGGAATGCTAGAGGGATCAGGGCATCAGGTAGTTGTGGTTGAAAAATACGACGCGCTTGTTCTACGAATGGCAGAGCTTGATGTTCTTTGCGGGAGAGAAGGAGCCAAACTTACAGCGAGAATCAAGTCAGCCTGGAGTCAGCACAAATACAGGACAAAGCTACGGCTAACCGACTATAAGAACATCAATATGGTCCTCAGCATGAGGGCAATTAACAACTTGAAGAAACTGTCTGAGAGCATCAACAAACCCCAAAACAAGGTTATTGAAGATCTGATAGAGGAAAAGCTCGAGCTCTTATTGAACACAGGGCAAATACACCAGCCCCCTCCCCAACATCGGGAACTCCAAGTGAGCGTACCTGACCTCGCTTCGACAACACCTCCTGCGACACCATTGCCAGGAGAAGACCTTCATGAGAGTGAGACATCCCATGACAATGCGAGCACACCCGGAAAAATCTCTTCGGTATGAATGCTAGCTATGTCTCGTAGAACAACTGTATATGATCAGCCCACCGCTGCAGCCACTCACGGCACTCCGCCTCGTAGCTATGCAGGTCATAGGTTCCTTCAATACCCTTACGGGAGTGCCCCAACACCGCTTCAGCGACCTCGCTGGGGCAGCCCAATCGGGCCAAGCCAGTCCTGACGGTCCGCCGTAGGTCATGGGGTGACCAGTCAGGAATGGAAGTTAGCCAAAGCTGCGCAGCTGTGTAACTCCGTCCAGATTTCAGTTTTTCGGGGTTCTTCAGGTGCCATTTTGTCTCGGTTAGCGACTTTTGCTGGATTGGCTTCCTGGTGCGAGTTGACGGAAAAGGGTAATTATCCGTAGTCAGCTTCAGCTGACTCAGAAATTCGATGGCCTGTGTTGGCAACTGAACGTATCGCTCCGCTCCATTCTTTGAGTCCCTCAAATGCCAAGAACCTGCCTCCAGGTCGATATCCTTCCACTCAGCGTTACACACCTCCCCTGTCCGGCAACCAGTCCAAAGAGTGAACCGCATGACATTCTTCTGAGTGGTGGAGTAGCCCGAGCCCGGCAGCCAAGCCAGAACCGCCGCCAGCTCTTTGTCCGAAAGCACCCTCTTGCCCTTGTTCGGGCTCATACGGATCCTGGCAGTCTTCAAGCTGGCCTTGGCCAACCAGGCCGGGTTAGGGAAATCGTCAGGTAGACGCTCCAGCCCAATGGCGTACTCATAGGCAGCAATGAACTCCCGGAGCACATTCCCAGCTTGGACCCGCGCGCCTCGATCCAGGATCTCCTTGATCAGGTCGACCACATCCTTTCGCTTTACCTCCGCCGCTGGCTTATCGCCTAACACCCGGACAGCGTCATTATGGAGAGTACGTCGCACCTCCCACTGTCCTTTGGGCTTCCTGGCCCCAGGCATCCGTCTCTTCTCCCCGGTTCTCGGATCTGTCACCGTCCGATCCTCAATGACTTCCGTCAGATACTGCTCGACCAGATCTGTCACAGTATAAGCGGCCACGGCTTCGGCTTGCGCCTGTGCAGCCTTTGCCTCCTTTTCTGCCTGGAGCTGACGATCCCGTTCGGCTTTGGGACAAATCCCTTTGGCTCTGAGCTCCTTCATTTTGGAGACCTCAAGGCGGGCTTCTGCAAGCTTCACACCAGGGAAATTGCCGATCTTGACCTGAACCAGCTTGCCCGTCTCGGGGCTTCGGTAGCGATAAGTGAAGGTTTTCAGACCCGAGGAACCGCAGGTAACCCGCAACCCAGCGTTCTCAGCCCCGTCGGTTTTGACCTTATCCCCTGGCCGCATTGCCTCAATGGCACGGACCGATAGTTGCTTGCTTCCTTGTTTGCTATGCTCCATCGCTTTGATCCACCAACACTAACGCTTTCAAGCAAATCCCCGCATCGCAGGCCCCGTCTGGCCTGCAGGGGATTTGGTATAGGTTTTTGGCAGTATAGCACCTTCAAAATCACCTTTTCGAAGGAAAAACCAAAAACCTATACTAAAACCTATACTAATTTTGCGGATTGGGGTGGATTTCCGTGGACACCCACGGACACTACCGGAAATCACATATTTCGCTAACCATTTGAATATATAGCGAAATAAAAGGAAAAACAGGCTGAAACGCACATATGGCGAACCCCAATTTATCCGCACACACACCTATGATGCAGCAATACCTGGCGATCAAGGCCGAGCACCCGGACCAGCTGGTGTTCTACCGCATGGGGGATTTCTACGAATTGTTTTTTGGGGATGCGCAAAAAGCGGCGCGGCTGCTGGACATTACCCTGACCCAACGCGGCCAGAGTGCCGGCAAGCCGATTCCCATGGCAGGGATCCCCTATCATGCGGCAGAGAACTACCTGGCGCGGCTGGTGAAGCTGGGTGAATCGGTAGCTATTGCCGAGCAGATTGGTGACCCCGCCTTGGCCAAGGGGCCGGTGGAACGCAAGGTGGTGCGCATTGTTACCCCAGGCACCGTGAGTGACGAGGCGCTTCTGGAAGAGCGCCGCGACAATCTTCTGTGCGCGGTTTTTGATCACAATAATCAGTACGGCTGCGCCAGCCTGGACCTGGCCGCCGGGCGGTTTGTGGTCACCCAGGTAGAAGGTGCCGAACAACTGCAGGCTCTGTTGGAGCGGTGGTCACCTGCTGAGCTGCTGCTCAGCGAGGAACACGGCCTGCCAGGCCGCTGGGCCGAGCGCCCGGGCACCCGCAAACGCCCCGGCTGGGAGTTTGACGAAGACGCCGCCCGCCGTCAGTTGTGTCAGCAATTTCAGGTACAGGATCTGGCCGGTTTCGGTGAGCCAACCGCCGTGGCGGTCGCCGCTGCCGGCGCCCTGCTTGGCTATGCCAAGGAGACCCAGCGCGGTGAGCTGCCGCACATTACCGGCCTTGCCGTGGAAAGCTTTGACGACGCGGTGGCCATGGACGCGGCCACCCGCCGAAATCTGGAATTGACCGAAACCCTGGATGGCCAGGAACAACACACCTTGGCCTGGGTACTCGACAGCACCCAAACCGCCATGGGCGCGCGCCTGCTCAAACGCTGGGTACACCAGCCTTTGCGTAACCGCACCACCCTCACCAAGCGACAGGACCAGATCGACGCTCTGCGCCAGGGCTGGTGTTTCGAATCTGCCCGCGATGTGCTTAATGACATCGGCGACATGGAGCGGATCCTCGGCCGGGTGGCCCTGCGCTCTGCTCGCCCCCGTGACCTGACTCGCTTGCATGCCAGCCTCAAGGCGCTACCGCCGTTGATTGGCACTTTGCCCGCCGCCGACTGCTTCTTTGAGCTGATCGAGCGTATCGGTGATTTTCCGAATCAGGTGGAATTACTGGGCACCGCGGTGATTGAAAACCCGCCCATGCTGATTCGCGACGGCGGCGTGATTGCCCCCGGCTACAGCGCAGAGCTGGATGAGCTGCGCTCCATCAGCGAAAACGCCGGAGCTATTCTCGTGGACATTGAAACCCGTGAGCGCGAACGCACCCAGCTTTCCA
>NZ_LWFX01001190.1:0-6304 GCF_001635175.1 Alcanivorax sp. HI0083
CCGGGCCGAAGCACAGCTCGCCGTCCGGATAGAGCAATAGCAGGTGATCACACCAGCGGGCGGCCAGGTTCAGATCGTGCAGGCACATAAACACCGCCGCACCGTTATCCGCCTGTTGATTCAACAATTCCATAACGGCTACCTGATGATGCAAGTCCAGATGGTTGGTGGGCTCATCCGCCAGCCAGATCGTTGGTTGCTGGGTCAGCGCCGTGGCAATGGACACCCGCTGCCGCTCGCCGCCGGACAAGGTACTCACCAGGCGATCCTTGAGCAGGTTTAGCGACAACGCAGACAAGGCCTCTTGAGCGAAACGAATATCCTCGGCGCTCTCGCGTTGCCAGGCAGACAAAAAAGGGTGGCGACCAATCAGCACGGTCTCCATAACCGTGGCAGGGAAGCTGTCCTGCCGCTCCTGGAACACCACCGCCACCTGCCGGGCAATCTGGCGCCGCGACAGATTTTCCAAGGGCTCCCCGTTAAGACTTACCCGGCCACGTCGGGGTGGCCGCAACCCCGCCAGGGTATGCAGCAATGACGTTTTGCCCGCCCCGTTCGGCCCCAATACGCCCCAACGCTGGCCGGATTTCACCTGCAAACCAAGAGGCTCACCATCCGCACGGCCCGGGATATCGACAATCAGATTTTCAATGTCCAGCACCGCCATGGCGCTCTCCGTTTGGTGACACAGGTTCCGGGCAATGCCTTTGCCAATCCATCAGCGGTTTCGATGCAGCAAAAACAGGAAAGTGGGCACCCCCAACAGGGCAGTAATCACCCCCACCGGCAACTGCTCCGGCGCCATCACCGTGCGCGCCAGGGTATCGGCCACGGTCAGCAGGGTGCCGCCGGCCAGCACACTGGCGGGCAGGATGATGCGCTGATCATTGCCCAGTAACAGGCGCAGCATGTGCGGCACAATCAATCCGACAAAGCCCACACTGCCCGCCGTGGTCACCGCCACCGCGGTCAGCAGGCTGGCGAGGATATACACCAGCCACTCCAGCGGCTTTACCGCAATGCCCAGCGCCGCCGCCTGCAACGGCCCCCGCGCCAGCACATTAAGACTGCGCCCCAGCGGCAGTGTGAGCAGCACCGCCGGAATCAATACCAGCCAGGCCCCATAGGGCGCACGGGCATAACTCAAATCACCCATCAGCCAATACAGCATGCCCGGCAGCCGATCCGCCGGACTCATGGTCAACATGAACGTAATCACCGCGCCCCAGCCGGCTGCCACCACCACGCCGGTCAGCAACAGGCGCGTGGGAGTCCAGCCGCCACCACCTTGCGCCAGCCCAAATACCAGCAAGGTGGACAACAGGGCGCCGGCAAACGCTGAACCGGACACCAGCGCCAGCCCACCAGCAACCAGCATGGCCCCCAGCGCACCAACGGCCGCACCACCGGAAATACCCAACACATAGGGATCCGCCAGCGGATTGCGCAACAGTACCTGCATCAGGGCACCGGCCAACGCCAACAACCCCCCGGTAGAAAAGGCTGCCAACGCACGGGGCATCCGCAGCGACACAATCAGCTCCCGGTACAGTTCACTGCCGCCGCCGGTGGCTACCGCCCACAGGTCCTGCAGCGAAATCGACACACTGCCCACCGCCACCGACAGCAATAACGCCAACAGCCCAAGACTGGCCAGTCCCAACAGGGCGGGAATTGCCCGCTGCTTACTGACGGGCACGGGCAGAGTCCAGATGCCGACACAAGGTACGGGCACCGGTCAGCATTTGCGGCGTGGGCCGCTGCAATGTGGAGGGCGCGACAAAAAACAGATTGTCGTTTTTCACCGCTTGCAAGGTGGCAAATTGCCGCCAGGGGTCCAGCCAACCGGGATTATCTTCGCCCATGCCGCCCGCAACGATGGCCTGCGGGTTTTTCTCCAGCACCGACTCCTTGCTGATACGCGGCGCCAGCGTGGGCAGATCGGCAAACACGTTTACGCCGCCACATATCTGAATCGCTTCACTGATCAGATGCTCACGATTCACCGTCATCAATGGCTCTTCCCACACCTGGTAGAACACACTGATTTTTGACGCATCGGCGTAACGTTCACGCAGGGCATCAATGCCGGCACGGAACGCATCCGCCGCGCCCTGCCCAACCTGTTCCGTCCCCGCCAGCCGGGCAAACCGCTCCAGCGTGGTACCCACATCCGCAAACCGGCGCGGTTCGCTGTAATACACCGGTAGACCCAGGGCCTGCAGACGCTCCACCTGGGGCAACGGATTGCCACTGTGCCAGGCCACAATCAGGTCCGGCTTCAGCGCCAACACCGCCTCCAGATCCAGGCGCTTGTAGCTGCCTACCCGCGGTAACTTTTTCGCCGCTGGCGGGTAATCACTAAAACTCACCGCCCCGACCATTTGTCCGCCCGCGCCCGCCGCAAACAGCAATTCGGTGGCACCGGGGGACAAAGCCACGATGCGGCTGGCCGGTTTTTCCAGACAGAGCTCGCGCTGGGTATCGTCGGTGACACACACCGCCGCCATTGCCGTATGAAACAGGGCCAGCATCGGCAACAACAACCCCCAGCGTAATACTCGCATCCACTCACTCCATCTGATGTTGAGAACCTCTGCACTACCTATCGTAGCGCAGGCTCAACATTACCGAACGCCCTGCGTTCATATAGTTCCACCCACCAAAGTTCTGTGCGGTGGTGTATTCCTTGTCGAGCACGTTTTTCACCGCCAGACGTGTGGACCAGTTGGGCGCGAAATTCCAGCCCGCCCGCAAATCCAGCAGACCAAAACCGGACAGCCGCACGTCGTTATCGGCATCGTTATAACGGTGGCCCTGTAGCACCACACTACCGCCCAGGGAAAACTCGCCCAGGGCCCGGTCCAGGTCAAAACGGAAACTGCGCTGGGACTGACGCTGCAGCACCAAACCGGTGTCCCGGTCTTGCGGATCCTGAGCCGTAAAGGCCGCGCCGGCACGCCACTGGTTGATATCCAACCCAACGGCCACTTCGGCACCCCGAATACGCGCCCGGTTCACATTGAACGGTGCGTAACGCCCCCCTTGCAAGGCATAGGCAATCAGGTCATCCACGTCGGTCTGGTAGGCCGCAATGTCCCAGTACCAATACCGGTACTGGCCTCTTGCGCCCACTTCGGTGCTTTTTGAACTTTCAGGGTCTAGTTGATCATTACCAAAGCCCGGGAAGTACAAGTCATTGAACGTCGGTGCGCGGAAGGCGGTGCCATAGCTGGCCCGTATCCGGTGATGCGCATCCAGCTTGTAGCCCAACGCCAGACCACCGGTGGTTTCACTGCCGTAGGCTTCGTTGTCATCGTAGCGGCCGCTGGCCTGCACATCGAATGCACCAAAGTTCAGCAACAGCTGGGCAAAACCGGCGGTGTTTTCACGCTCCTCTTCTGAATACAACGTGGTGCTGTCCACCAGGTCCTGCAAGTAATCGGCACCTACCACCAGCTGGTGATCCCCCAGGGCAAAAACGTTCTGCCAGTTCGCTGCCCGGCTGCGGGTGTTGAAGATACTGTCCCGGTCCCCGTCGGTGAAGTTTTCATTGTCGTCACGGGCATCGCTGAGAATCAGTTTGCTCAGCCAGTTTTCCGTCACCCACAGTTGCCCTTTCACTCCGGCGATCTGCATGGCGTAGTCAGTCACCTTTTCCTGCTCGGGGGTACTGCCTTCAAATTCGGTACTGCCCGCCGCGCGAAAACCGAACACGCCGATTTCCGCGTCGTTATCAAAACGGTAGGTCAGGCGAGCCACCGCAGAGGTATTGTCGTAACCGCGATCTTCGCTGCCTTCACGGATTTCCGTGCCATCGGTATCGAAGCGGTCCACGGCCACGTTATAGCGCGTGCCATCCTGCTCGCCCTGGGCACCGGCGGCGACCCGGCGACTATTGAAGGAACCACCACCCAATTCCATCCAGCCGCTTTGTTCATTGTTCAGATGGCGGGCACCCGGGGTAAAGACCTGAACCACGCCACCCACCGCATCGGCGCCATACAGGCTGCCACGGGGGCCACGCACGATTTCGATACGGTCAATCAGGGTGGTGGGCAAAAACTGCCAGGAGGGGCTGCCGGCGGTGGCGGAACGCAACCGCACCCCATCGACCATCAGCAATGTGGAACTGCTGCCGGTTCCTCGCAGGTACACGCTGGTGGCTTTCCCGAAGGCGCCGTTACCGGTGATATCCACCCCGGGTTGCCCACGCAGCATCTCGGTCATGTCCTGCGGCTGACGCTCACGCAATTGCTTTTCATCGATCACCGTCACCGACGACAACGAAGCCTCCGTAGTGCGGCTGGTCAACGTGGGCGTGACCACCACCGGATCGAGCATGGAAACCTGCAGGGCAGCAGAATCATCGGACTGTGCGGGCTCGGCATAGGCAAACAGCGGCCACACAGACAAAGACATCGCGGCGCAGGCCGCAACGGAACGAAACAACATTGGAAGATCCCCCTCTGCCGTGCCACCCGCACGGCCTGGATTTAGCCGCAGCAGAACAAGCACAGGGAGACAGGCGCCATCGCGCCAACCCACCCCGCATCGCCCACCGCAACACCTGGTTGGAAGCCGCAGCGGACTTCCTTACCTTCTGGCCGGTCTCCGGGCTGATGAGCGAGGAGCAACCTCTCGACAGTCGCCTTCCCATGCAAAAGCACAGTGGCGTTTCGACTGTCGTTCACTCAATCACCGTTGCGGGGGCAGCGTCGGATTTAGAGCCAGGGACTCTCACCGACTTCCCGTTTAACCCGCCCTGCGTTCAGGGAAGGCACCGGAAGGTGGCGCGAAAATACCAATGGCCGGGGGAACAAGCAAACACAAAAACGTTTATGAAAGGGGCTCACGTTGGCTTGAGTAAACTCTCAAGCCAACGCAGACAGAGCGTAGCGCAAACGCTCCCATTGCGCCTCGCCCCCTGCCAAACCAAACCGCAAGGCCGCTGGCTCGGCAAAATACCGCACCAGCACGCCCTGTCTTGCCAACACTTCGAAGCACACCCGCGACTGGTCGCCCGGGCACCAGGCAAACAGGTCACTGTCTCCCTGGGGGGACAGCCCGGCGGCGCTCAGCAACCCATCCAGGCGCTGGCGATCCTCACGCAACCGCTGGCGCTGCTGTTGCTGCCAGGCCTGATCCTGAATCGCCTGCGCCATCACATACCGCGCCGGGTGGCTCATGGCCCAAGGCCCCAATGCCTGCTGCAAGTCGTGGCACAGCGCCGGTTCAGCGACCATCAACCCGGCGCGTAATCCGGCAAGGCCAAAGAACTTTCCCAACGACCGCAGCACAATCAGGCCGGCCTGATGCGCCTCCCCCACCAACGACTTGCCGTTGCTGGCATCCACAAAGGCCTCATCCACCACCAGCCAGCCACCGCGGGCGGCCAGCTGCTGGTGCCAGCACCGCAGTGTGGCGGCCGGCAACAAGGTTCCGGTGGGATTATTCGGGTTCACGCACACCAGCACGTCCAGCCTCGGCAGCGTCACCTCAGCCTCCTCCACACCAAGCAACACCACCTCATGACCACCCTGTTGCCAGGCGCGGGCATGCTCGGCGTAGGCCGGCGCCAAAACGCCTACCCGGCAGGGCGATCGCAGGGCCGGCAAGGTTTGCAGCGCTGCCTGGCTCCCCGCCACCGGCAGGCAACCGGCACCCGCAGGCAGCCCCAACCAATCACGCGCCACCGCGTCCAGGCCGTCATCTTCTTCCGGGAGGCGCAACCAGACCGACTCAGGAATGGCCGGCACGGGATAACCATACGGGCTGATGCCGGTGGACAGATCCAGCCAGTCACTGCGGGGAATGCCCCACTGCCGTACCGCCTGATTCAGGCGCCCACCGTGCTCCAAGCCTTGCGGGGACACACTCACAGCAACGCCCCCGCGATGAGCACCACCAGCCACAGCACCAGGCTACGCCGCACCAGCACAATGGCCGCATCGATACTGTCCGCATCTGCTGTGCGGCCTTCACCCAGCAACGGTTTGTCTTTCCAGCCGCCGTGATACGGCGCACCGCCGCCCAGCTGCACCCCCAACGCGCCAGCGCCGGCAGCCATCACCGGGCCCGCATTGGGGCTGTCACAGGCAGCGGCCTGTTGCCGCCAGCAGCGCAACGCCAACCGGCAGCGCCCGTGCAACCCGCCCACCAGCGCATAGCTCAGCGCCGTCAGCCGCGAGGGCAGCCAGGCAAGCAGATCATCCAGCCGCGCCGCCGGTTTTCCAAACCGTTCGAACCGCTCGGTGCGGTAGCCCCACATGGCATCCAGCGTATTCACCAGCCGATGTAATAC
>NZ_LWFX01001191.1:0-5502 GCF_001635175.1 Alcanivorax sp. HI0083
CAGAGCAACTGGAACGCGAAAAAGTTAACGATGACCGCACGTGTGGGGAAATTCATAGGCTTACGATGCAGCATCCCTCGTCAAAGCGCTGTGAATCGTGACGCCAAGCCTGCGCCCTTACGACTCCATACAACCCTGGCAATTTCAGCTTCACAACCGATTCACCACAGACCAGACAGAATCCAGCCATGAATGCTTTCAGCACATTATCGTTTTCGCTGCTTCTGACGCTGCTTTTAACCGCCTGCAGCAGTACGCCCAAAGGGCCTTACGGGTATACCGACCGGTATCAACAGGCGCTCACGTCTGCCCCCAGCGGCCACCCGGTTGATTCGGCGACAATCGATCGTTTTATTGCGTTCTTCAACCCGCTGGATGCCAACACCATTCCCACACAGATCGACACCATCTATGCCGACCCCCTGTATTTCAACGACACCCTGGTCACGCTGACACAACGAGACGAGTTAGCCGCGCATTTACAAGCCACCGCCGAAGGGCTGAACAGCATGTCCCTCACCGTCAACCACATCATTAAAGACGGCAGTGATGTGTATCTGCGCTGGGTCATGGAGGCACGCTTCAGCCTGCTCGGCAGCGAACGCCTGTCTCGCACCATTGGTATCAGCCAGCTGCGTTTCAACGCGCAGGGGCAAGTCGTTTTCCAGCAGGATTTCTGGGACAGCAGCCAGGGCATGGACCAGCATTTGCCCGTAATAGGACCGATGACACGATGGCTAAGAGAGCACGACTAATCCCGGCCGGGCTGCTAATGGCTGCTGCGGCAATCGCCTCACCAGGTTACGCGAGCGAAAGCGAGCAACCCTGGCAGGTTTGTACCCGCAGCGATGTGAAAGCCCTGCGCTTCATCACGGTGGGCGAAGCCACCCTGTCCCGACACGACTGTCAGGCCGACGACCTGCTGTCACCACCGTTGCGGCTGACCTTCCGCTATTTTCGTGACGTTCCCGGTGATGCCTTTGCCAAAGCCGCGCTGAACTTTCTGGAAAAAAACCTCCAAGCAACGGAATTCGACCGATACCAGTCCCGTTTCCAGGCATTCAACAGCCATTATCAGGACATCAGCGACGGCGACGCCTACAGCCTGACCTATCGCGAAGACGGCCTGACACTGGCCCTCAATAACCAGCGCTTTGCCAGCGAAGCAGGCACCACCTTTGCCCGCTACTACCTTCGCATCTGGTTTGGCGAGACCCCCTATTCCCAATCACTGAAGGAAAACCTGCTGGATCAGTGAGATACCCCGCCCCCTATTGCACGGCATGCAAGCAGACGTGATACTGACAAACATAATAATCAGCACGTTAATTGGGGATTATCGAGCATGGCCAAGCTTTTTCATGTGGTAGCGACGTCCGCCAGACTGGTCAGTCGTAGCGACCGCCGTTCCGCCCTGAAAGGCACCGCCGCCATCACCTTGTGCTCAATCCTTGTCTCCCTTGTGCTCACCAGCATCGGCATCATGCTGGTGGGTGAACGCGACTGGTTATCACCGCTGGTTCTTGCCGCCCTGCTCCCCCTGTTATTGGTGACGCCACCACTTTATCTGTTCAGCTGCCGGTTGATTGCGCTGGACAGGTACAACCACCAACTGCAACAGCTGGCCCGCGAGGATCACCTCACTGGCCTCTTCAATCGCCCCCACCTGCTGGGCATGCTGGAACGGGAACTGGCCCTGAGCCAGCGACACAACTACACGGTTTCCATCCTGCTCATTGAAATTGAGGACTTCACCCAGCTACTGGATAGTTTCGGACGCCACACAGGGGAAAAGGCCCTCCGCCTGTTTGCCGACTGCATTCGAGAAAAAATTCGCGAAAGTGATCTTTTTGGACGGTTTGATGGTGCCCAGTTCCTGCTGGTGCTCCCCCACACCAATTTTGATGATGCCGCCCGCATGGGTGAAGGCCTGAAAGCCCTGGCCGGCAATCTCAAGCTTTCCAGCCCGAGAACCGCAGCCCAGCCAGAAGAAGCGGTTTCCGTATGCGCCCGTATCGGCGTTGCCAGCACCGAAAACAGTGGGCGCAGCCTCAACCCGCTGCTTAACGAAGCGGACTATGCGCTCTACCAGAACCGCAACGAAGGGCGTGAAAAAACCTCGCCGCCGGCACTTTCCTGAACAGCCATCAACCGGCGACGTGACCAGCCTAAGCCCGCCCTAGGGCCTGCTAACACGACCGAGATAACAGACCCTAGTATTAAGGACCCACCAAGCCTCACCCCGTTAATACTTTCACACTACAACATTACAAAAAAGTGTTCTCCCGCTACCAAATAAATTCCATATTTGTAAATTTTTTTATTAATCTGAGTAGTGAGGATTTACATGGGAGACAGGCTAGCCAACACTGGCCCCGTGTTTGATCTGCCTACTGAATAAGACAAGGAAGGAGCTTATGAACGCTAAACGCTTTTTAGCGGCGAGCATTGCTTGCGCATCTGTCACCGCGACCACCACCGTCATTGCTGACGAGATCCCCGAACAGTATTTCTACTTCGGCGGGCACATCAGTGAAAACTGGCTGGATGTGGGCGACCACATTGACCAAAACACCAGCGAAAACGAAGTTACCCTTCCCGGTGCCCAAATGGGTTACCGTTTCAACCGTGACTGGTCTTTTCAGGGTTGGTGGGAGCGTAACAACTCCAACACCGATCTGCTTGGCGACGCGGACATCAACATCGCTCACGGCGCCATCCGCAAACACTTTGCCGGCAACTCCGCCTTCGAACCCTACGTGGGTATCGGTGCCGGTGAGTTCCGCACCGAGCCGAACAGCGACAGCTCCAACGATTTCAAAGAGACCATCGGTACTCTGGAAACCGGTTTTCAGACCATGCTGCACCCGCATTTCCTCCTGGACGTGGGCGCTCGTCCCTACTATAGCTTCCGCACCGAACGCTGGGATGCAGAAGTCTATGCAGGCCTGAACTTCATCATTGGCGGTTCCAGCGAGAAAGAAGAGCCGGCACCGGTTGAAAATGTAGTCACCGACAGCGACGGCGATGGTGTACCGGATGAGCGCGATCAGTGCGCCAACACCCCGGCAGGCGCCCAGGTAGATGCCACCGGTTGTGAGCTGGATGATGACAACGACAGCATCGTTAACAGCATGGACGAATGTCCGAACACCCCTGCCGGTGCCCTGGTTGACGACAAAGGCTGCCAGCAATACCTGGACAAGGACGTAAAAGAAACCCTGTACGTTGAATTCGGCCACGATAAAGCCGAAGTCCGTCAGACTTCTTACCCGTCTCTGGAAAACCTGGCCGAAGGTATGCGTCAGTACCCGTCCGCCAACCTGGTACTGGAAGGTCACACTGACAGCACCGGTTCTGCGGCTTACAACAAGAAACTGTCCCAGCAACGTGCAGATGCTGTGAAGACCGTACTTGTTGATCACTTCAACGTAAGCGCGGACCGCATCACCACCGTAGGTTACGGCGAAGAGAAGCCTATCGCTGACAACAAAACCAGCGAAGGCCGCGCCGAAAACCGTCGCGTGGAAACCATCATGAAAGCCACCACCAAGGAAGCGCAATTCCAGTAAGGAATTACGCTGACTAAAAAAGGGGCCGGTTTTTTACCGGCCCTTTTTTTGTGCCGCGCTGTGGCCGCAACACGGTTCACGCAGGCATGTAACACGCTAAAAACGTGGCAGGCATGCGCGTTGTGGGAACAAAGCCGCTAACCGGTTTCGCCCAACCTCACCTATCGCTACTTTTTCCGGCGTTCAGCAAAGAAACCTTTGAGCAGTAGCGCACTCTCTTCTGCCAACACGCCCCCCTCCACGTCCATCCGATGATTGTAGAAATCCACCGACGGCAGTTGTAGCTGGCTTTCGCACACCCCTGCACGGGGCTCTCTGGCGCCATACACAAGCCGGCCGATGCGCGCATGAACCATGGCTCCAAAGCACATGGTGCACGGCTCAAGGGTGACATAGAGCGTACTGCCACTGAGCCGATAATTACGCTCGGCTTGCGCAGCGCTACGCATGGCCACTATTTCCGCATGGGCACTGGGGTCGCTGGCGATAATGGGCTGGTTATACCCCTCACCCAGTAACTGGTTATCCCGGACAACCAGCGCACCCACCGGCACTTCCCCCCGATCTGCCGCCTGCCGAGCCAGCGCCAGGGCCTGTTGCATCCAGTATTGATCGTCCACCCGCTCTCCTTATCCCGTCTCCATGCCCGCAAAACACACACATGGCATCGCACAGACGAAGTGTACCGCAAGCCCTACCCGCACAGAACGAAGCGTCCCATTCCGGTCGGCGCTGCCCGCCGCTGGCGTAGCCTCTGCTTTTCATTACAATCAGGGCACCGAACATATTGAGAGCTGTTATGACTGTCATTGGCACCCCTTTCACCGACAACGCTACCCGCGTCATGCTGCTGGGCTCCGGCGAGCTGGGCCGCGAAGTCGCCCTGGAACTGATCCGCTACGGTTGCGAAGTCATCGCCGTGGATCGCTATGCCCACGCCCCCGCCATGCAGGTGGCACAACACAGCCATGTCATCAACATGCTCGATGGCGCCGCCTTGCGGGCACTAGTCGAACAGGAGAAACCGGCGTTGATCGTTCCGGAAATCGAGGCCATTGCCACAGACGAGCTGGTCAAGCTGGAAGCGGAAGGCTACACCGTGGTGCCCACTGCCCGGGCAACCCAATTGACCATGAACCGTGAAGGCATTCGCTGCCTGGCCGCAGAAGAGCTGTCACTGCCCACTTCGCCCTATCGCTTTGCCGATAACGAAGCGGACTATCAGCAGGCCGTGCGCGAGATCGGTTTTCCCTGCGTGGTGAAACCCGTCATGAGTTCCTCCGGCAAAGGACAAAGCACCCTGAAAAACGACGCGGACGTTCTGCCCGCCTGGGAATACGCGCAGTCCGGCGGCCGCGCCGGCCAGGGCCGGGTCATCGTGGAAGGCTTTGTGGACTTCGACTACGAAATCACCCTGCTGACGGTTCGCCATAAGGCCGGCAACGAGATCAAGACCAGCTATTGTGCCCCCATCGGCCACCGTCAGGAAAACGGCGATTACCAGGAATCTTGGCAGCCCCAGCCCATGAGTGAAGCGGCACTGCAACGCTCCCGCGACGTCGCACTGGCGATTACCGACGCACTCGGTGGTCTGGGTATCTTCGGGGTCGAGTTGTTTATCAAAGGCGACCAGGTGTACTTCAGCGAAGTGTCTCCCCGCCCCCACGACACCGGCCTGGTGACACTGATTTCCCAGACCCTTTCCGAATTCGCCTTGCATGCCCGGGCCATTCTTGGTCTGCCAGTCCCGGAAATCGAGCAGCGGGGTCCCTCAGCATCATCCGTATTGCTGGTACAAGGCCAATCAGAGGCCATGCGTTACCATGGCCTGGACACCGCCCTGGCCGACACGGATACCGAAGTGCGCCTGTTCGGTAAACCGGATATCAACGGCAGTCGGCGCCTGGGCGTTGCACTGGCCAAAGCCGAC
>NZ_LWFX01001192.1:0-4516 GCF_001635175.1 Alcanivorax sp. HI0083
GCTCCGCCGTCAGGTCCGGGCGCTGATGGTAGCCACGGGCCAGGCCCACTTCGTTGCCGATATACAGTTCCCCGGCGACGCCGACCGGCACCCGGTTAAGATCCTGATCCAGCACATACAACTTTCTCGGCCCCACGGCGGTGCCGATGGGCGCGTAGGCGCTGGTCAGGGTGTCGCCTTCGTAGGCGGCCCACAGCATCGGGGTGACCACGGTTTCGGTAGGACCGTAACCGTTGAGAATGCGCTGCGGTTTTAACACCTGCTGCATGCGTTCGAAGGTTTCCCGGGTGAAAGCCTCGCCGCCCAAAGTCCAGGAACGCACTTTCAGGGGCGGTTGTGTTTGTTCAATCCAGTCCAGCAACGGCCCCATGTAGCTGGGCGGAATGCAGGCGATGGTCACCCCTTCTTTTTGCAAGGCATCGCAGGTTTGTTGCGCGCTCCATAATTGTTGGTCACGAATCACCACCCGCGAACCAAAGGCCAACGGCACCGTCCAGCGCTCTACCGCTCCATCGAAACTGATGGAGGCGAACTGCAGCTCCACATCATCCGGGGTCATGCCATAGCGTTCACCAATGGTCTGCACATGCATGGAGAGACCGGCATGGGTCAGGGACACGCCTTTGGGTTTGCCGGTGGAACCGGAGGTATAGATCACATAGGCGAGCTGGTCCGGGTGCGGTTCGTTGCCGAGAGACTGCGCAGAGAAAACATCCAGCGACAATCCATTAACCGCAACCGGTTTAACGGCATCAACACGGGGCAAGGTTTCAAGCAAATCTGAAGACGTGAGCAGCAACTTGGCACTGCTGTCTTCCAGCATGTAGTGCAAGCGGTCGGAGGGATAACCCGGATCCAGTGGCAGAAAAGCGCCGCCGGCTTTCATCACGGCAAGGAAGGCTTCGATCATGGTGACACCACGCTCGAAGGACACACCGACCACATCATCCGGTTGCACGCCCTGTTCGATCAGGTAACGGGCCAATTGGTTGGCGCGGGATTCCAGCTGGACAAACGATACGCGGGTGTCACCGTGCACCAGCGCAATGGCCTCGCCCTGCTCGGCTGCCTGTTGTGAAAACAGCGAGAGGAAACTGGTCGCGTGCCACTCGCCTTCGCCCTGACTCCATTGCTGCAAGTGGGGCTCGTCGTCACCCAACGCATCCAGCGTGGCCAGTGGCACATCATCCACATGAGACAACGCCAGCAAGGTACGCTTGAATGCACTGGCCATGCGGTCCATCAACGCCACCGGCAAGGCAGCGCTATCGTGGGCAAACAACATTTGCAGATGGTCACCGGGCAGCACCGCCACGGTGAGCGGGTAATGGGTGAACTCGTGGCTGGTGGGCGTGCCCAGCTGCAATTCGCTGTGCTCACTGCCCAGCAGGGATTCATCCAGCGGATAGTTTTCAAAGACCAGCAAGGTATCGAACAAGCCTTCTCCGCCCCAGCCGGCATCCTGCTGCACTTCGAACAGCGGCGCATGACCCTGTTCGCGCAGCGACGCATTATCCGCCTGCAGCTGTCTCAGCCAATCGGCGATGGGTTGCTCACCATTAAGGGGCACCGTCATGGGCAAGGTGTTGATGAACAGGCCCAGCATGTTGTCGCTACCGGCCAGTTCCGCCGGGCGACCGGCTACGGTGTTGCCGAACACCACCCGTTGCTGGCCGGTGAACCGGCCCAGTACTCGCGCCCAGGCCGCTTGCACCAAAGTATTGATGGTCAGCCCTTTGTTACGGGCCGCCTGGCGCAGAGCCTCGCTGGTCACGGCATCAAATTCGATCGGGTGACGGCGGAATTCACCTTTATCCGGCGTACCGACGGCCTCCACAAGACGGGTTGGCATCTGTACGGGCGACAGGTATTGCTGCCAGAATTCCCGGGTCGCGCCGCGATCCTGTTGCTGCAACCAGCCAAGATAATCCGCATAACCCTTTGGCGCCGCCGGCAATGTCTTGCCGTGGTATAGCGCCATCAATTCGCTGAGCAATACCCCGGTGCTCCAGCCATCCATGAGGATGTGATGGAGCGTGAGCACGCACTGCCAGGTTTGCTCACTGGTGCGCAACAGGTCGACCTGCCACAAAGGCGCCGCCTGCAGATCAAACCCTTTTTTCAGCCGATGCTGGCACCAATCATCCAGTGCCGATTCGCCGACCTCACGGAGATCCTTCTCCAGCCAGGGCAAGGCTACCTGCTGCGCAGACCAGACCGCCTGATGGCGGGAATCTGACAGGGTCGCGGGCAACAGACTGGTGCGCAGCACACCATGGCGCTCCAACAACGCCTGCCACGCCTGACGCATTCGCGCCGGGTCCACACCGGTGAGCGGCAACACCAATTGGTTCACATAGGTGCTGTTGCTATCACTGAGCTGCGAATGAAACAGCAACCCCGCCTGCAAGGGCGACAGGGGCAGAATCTGTTCCGGACGCTGCGCAAGAGAATCCAGTTGCGCCTGATCCAGTGATGCCAAAGGCACATCGGCCGGCGTCAGTACCGGCGCCCGGGAATCGCAATGCCGGGCCAACCGTTCGCACTGCTGCAGCCATTGATCCACCAGCACCGCACCCTGTTCGCAAGACAGGCTCACCCCATCCACATCCACACGAATCCGCAACTTGCCGTTCTGTTGATCCGCATTGATCACCAGCGGCGCATCCGCCGGCGCATCCGCTTCCTGCCACAGGCCCGCGTCCATCAGCGAGACACCGGGCAAATTATCGTGACGGAACTGGCCAAGATAATTGAACAACACATCCAGGCGATGATCGCCGCCGGTCAGCTTGCCCTGCTGGACCAGCAGCCCATAGCCCAGACCGCCCTGCGCCGGTTCGCGCAACTGTTCCTTCTGCTGTTTGATCGTGGTCGTCAGATCATCAGCACAGTCCAGTCGCTGCGGATACAGGCTGGTAAACCAGCCCACGGTCCGGCTTAAATCCAGCGATTCATCGTTGCCACTACGGCCATGGCTTTCACGGTGAATGCGCACCACCCGGCGATCACAATACTCCGCCAGGGTTTGCGACAGGGCGATCAGCAGAAATTCTTCCAGATTCAGGGAGGCGTAACGGTTTGCACTGTGCTGCCAGCGACGCAGGGTCTGCGCATCGGTTTCACGGACGAAGTGGCTCGCCGGATCGGGCTGGGATCCGTTGAACTTTAATCCATTGAACTGTAATCCATTGAATAACGGCGGCATCGCTTCACAAACCGACTGCCAGTAAGGCAACGCCAGCTCTGCCTGTGGCAGCCACTGCTGATCCAGCGCTTCGCGCCAGTCACGCAGGTTATGAGTCTTGCGTGGCAGCGATGCCTTGCCACTCTGCTCGATCTGTTCGCAGGCGGCAAAAAAATCTTCCAGCAGGATTCGCCAGGACACGCCGTCCACCGCCAGATGATGGATGGTGAGCAACAGCTGCGGATTATCTCGTTCGGAAGTGTCACCGGTAACATACAGCGCTCCCAGCAACTTGCCCTGTGCCGGATTCAAACTGCGCTGCACAGCGATCATCTGTGCTTCAATCGCAGCACTGTCGTTGCTGTCCATGGTTTGCAGCAGCGGCGTACCCGCGGCGGGCACACACTGCGCCGTCGTGGAATCACTCACGTCGAACTGTAAACGCAGGGCATCGTGCTGAGCGACAAGCAGCTGCAGAGCCTGTTCCAGCACTGCCGCATCAAACGGTTTCTGTATGGAAAAACGCAGATACTGGTTACAGGCAGACAGGCCCCGTTGCTCAATAAAGCGCTGCTGAATCGGCAATAAGGATAACGAACCGGCCAGTGGCTCCTGGCTGGCGGTATTCACCGTCACCGGTTGCGCCACAGCGGCTTGCTGACTCAGCACCGGCTGTTCGAATAAATCCCTGGGCGTTAACGCCAGACCCTGCTGGCGGGCGCGGCTGACCACCTGCAAGGCAAGAATGGAGTCGCCGCCCAGGGCAAAGAAATTATCATCGCGGCTGACGGTTTCACGGCCCAGCAGTTGCTGCCAGATCGCCGCCAGCGTCTGTTCATTGTCCGTCTGTGGTGCGTCACCTTCGCTGACGGTTTGCCACTGCGGCGCCGGCAACGCCTTGCGATCGACTTTGCCTGCCGGGGTCAGCGGCAAGGCTTCCAACACGACCAACTGGCTGGGCACCATATAGTCGGGTAAAGATTGGGACAGGGCTTCCAGAATAGTCGCTGTATCGAGACCCTCTGTAGGAGCGTGCTTGCACGCGAATGGGTCCGGGTTCGCGTGCAAGCACGGTCCTACGGTATTGCGGGGCACGATATAACCCACCAAGCGATCCCCCGTCGGCGATGGCTGCGCCACCACAGCGGCCTCACGGATCTGTTCATGGCCCAGCAGCCGGCTTTCAATTTCCCCCAGCTCAATACGGAAGCCGCGGATCTTCACCTGCTGATCCACCCGGCCCAGGTATTCCATTACGCCATCGTCCCGGTACTTCACCAGGTCCCCGGTGCGATACATGCGCTCGCCGGGTTCGCCGAACGGGTCTGG
>NZ_LWFX01001193.1:0-4681 GCF_001635175.1 Alcanivorax sp. HI0083
CTATCAGCCTTCCATTTCTTTTACCGATTTCTTGTAAACGAAACTGGCCATGGCGCGCAAAGGCATCATGCGGATCCAGATACTTTGCAGGGTGACAGACAGGCCCGGCAGGGCGTAGCGCTTGCCTTTGTTCAAGGCGGCGTAGCCGGCGTTGGCCACGTCTTCCGGGGTGGCAATGTGTGCCGAGACAAACTCCCGGATGCCGCTGGAGGATTTGTGTTGGCTCTCGGCGGTATCCAGAAACGCCGTTTTGGTGGTGCTGGGACAAAAGCAGGTTACTTGAACACCGTAGGGTTTGAGTTCTTCCTGAAGCGATGCACTCAGGTTGATGACAAAGGCCTTGCTGGCGCTGTAGGCGGCAAAGAACGGCATGGGGCAGAATCCCGCCAGGGAGCCGATGTTCATGATCTTGCCTTCGCCGCGGGCCTTCATTTTTGCGCCCACCAGCATGCATAGCTTGCTGAGCAGGATGTTGTTGAGAGTCAGCATGCGTTCAAGCGTCTGGCTGTCCTGCTCCACATGCTCGCCCATCATGCCGAAGCCCACGTTGTTGATCAGCACGTCCAGCTCAATCCCTTGCTGCTCCAGCCACTGCACAATTTCCTCGGCGGCACCGGGTTGCGACAGATCCATCTGTACCGGCCGGTAATCCACATCTGCCCGTTGCTGTTTCAGCTGTTGTCCCAGTGCATCCAGCTCCTCCTGAAGCAGACTGAACACCACGATGCGGTAACCGTCAGCATTGAACAGTTTGCAGAATTCCCGACCAATACCGCCGGCACCGCCGGTGATCAAAACGGTTTTTGTCATTGTTGTTCTCCTGTCAGGCGGCGCGCCGATCAGTATCCGGGCCGAGTTGAAATGGTTTAATGATCATGCTGCCGGAATGTTCCCGGTGGTATTGCTCACGGGCTTTCCACACCTTGCCGTAGCGGTAGAACGGCACGGTGGGGTAGAGGTGATGGACCAGATGGTAGTTCTGATACATGAGCAGTGGTGTCAGTAACCATTCCTGGCCCATGCGCATCAGGGCGGTGGTGTTGGGGTCCTCATCCTGGCGGCCGGTATGTGGATAGTGGGGCAGCACCATGAAGACCAGGCACATGAGGAAGAAGGCGAAATAGGTGGGAATCAGCCATAGCATCAGCATGTAGAACGGCGCCCACAACCACAGGGCGCCAATAATCAAGGCGGCCACCACAATTTCACGGACGATTTCGGACACCTTCACATTGGGGAAAAGCGCCGGATTGCGCAGGAAGGTGTACAGATAAAAGTAAGGCCAGAGACCCCATAACGGCATGGTCCACAGGCTGCTGGCCATCCAGTGGTCCGGGTCGTTTTCTTCGTTGGCAAAGCGGTGGTGACGCATGTGCAGCAAGCGGAACAGTTTGCCCTTGCCGAAGGGCACGGCCACAAAGGTGGCGGCGGCCAACAGGAAATCGTTGGTTTTTGGCTTCTGCGCAGCAGCGCGGTGAATGGCTTCATGGGCCGGGGTGAACAGGGCGTAGCCGGCCACACTGTTGGCGACGACACCCAGCCACAGGGGCCAGAAGTGGTTCATGGTCAGGAACCAGCTCAAGGCGATGGTTGTTACGGCACCAACCAGGATAAGCACGGTCGGCCATGCCAGCGGCGGAGAAACTTTCAGCTGCGCAAGGGTCGGGCTGTTGGTGCTGTCAGACTTGTTCATTGCGACCGTCTCCAGTGATGCCTTTTACGCAGTGTTACCGGAAAAAGGAAAGTGGATAAGCGCGGAAGCTGACAAGGAGGGGATGATAAATGACATCGTCTTCGCGGTGGTGTTGCTCACGGTGCGAGCACGCTACTGCGGCTGATGCTATTCCCGGCGGAAACGACCGGGGCTGGTGTTGAACCAGCGCTGGAAAGCGCGGCGGAAGCTGGCTACATCGGTGTAGCCCAGATCTTCAGCCACGGCGGCCACGGTGTAGTGTGGCAGGCCGAGCAGCTGGGCGGCCCGGCGACTGAGGGTCTGGTCACGGAGCTGCTGGAAGCGGGTGCTTTCCTGTTTGAGCTTGCGGATCAGGGTGCGTGGGCTCATGTGCAGCTGGTCGGCCACGGTATCCAGGCTGGCCTTGCCGTGGTGCTGATGCAGCAGGGCCAGAACCTGGTCGCTGACGGTGCCGCGGTTACGCAGCGCTTCCTGGCGGGCTTCGCATTGCTCGATGGCGATCCACAGCAGGTCCTGATCGTGGCTTGGCAGGGTTTCATCGCCGTAGCTGGACGGTAATTTGATGGCCGTGCAAGCGGCGTCAAACATCAGTCGGGTGCGGGGGAAGGTCTGGGCGTAACACTCCGCGTAGTCAGGGGCCGGGTAATTGAAATGGACTTCTCCCCCGTCAATCGGTTTGCCGCGCAATACCACATGGCAGGCAAAGGCGGAGGCCATGACGGATTCGACCAGGAACTGCACATTGTCGTCCAGTGGGTAGGCGAACTCCTGTCGCAATGTAATGGTGCCCTGCTGTTCTTCAAACACCGTGGTAAAGACTTGTGTGCGGGTGTTGATGAAGCGGGCAAACAGCTGCATGGCATCGCGCAGGGTGGGGCTGGCCATGGCCGCCATGCCCATGGGGCCGTGCATGGCGGGGAGGGCGCGCAGGCCGGTTTGCAGGGCGATATCCGGACGGTCGCTGAGCTGGCGGGCATTGCTGATTAACTGGCAGGCGCCGGGCCAGTCGATGAAGCCATCGCTGTGCTGCAGGGTGTCCACGTCCACCCCGGTATCGGCCACCAGCTTTTCCAGGCCAGCCTGATCCAGGCCCAGGGTTTGGGCAATCATGCGGCAGTAGGTCATGGCCAGATCGGGTTTCATGCGGGTGCGTCCTGGCTGTCAGGCGGAGTCGTCATGTAACCGGCGACCATGCGGGTCAGCTCGTTGGCCAGGTCGTCCTCGCGAATCAGCCCGTTGTGCTGGCTGATATGGCGAACCATGGTGAACAGCACACTGTTGGTGACGATAAACACCCGCACCTCCAGATTGCGAATCGGGTAGTCCTGATAGTGGCGCAGGAAGTACAGCCTGGCCAGATCCATGAAATGCTGCTGCAAGGTATTCACCACCCTGTCGGTGGGTAGCCGGTGCCAGTTACGTACCAGCTCCAGGTAGAGCCCGTCGCGGGAGTTGAGCACGGCGAAACCAAACTGGATGGCGCTGCTGATCATGGCGTTCATATCCACATTATCCAGCAACGGCAGGCGCTTCAGGCCTGCGCCGATATCGTCTGCCAGGCTTTCCATCAGCGCTTCGATAAGGCCGTCCTTGTCGCCGAAATACTGATACAGGGACCCCACGCTGACCCCGGCCACTTCGGCGATGCGGGCGGTGGTGGTGTTGTCCAGGCCCTGCTGCTGGATGACTTTCGCGGTGGCGTCGATCAGTGCTTTCACCAGTTCCCGGGAACGCTGTTGTTGGGGGCGTTTGCGCATGGAGCCTCTAATGCGAATTGAATGCGAATACATATTCGCATTATGTTTCCGGCCAACGCAAGCACACCGTGGAGGCCGAGATGACGGCACAGGCTCATATCGATGCGATTCCCAGCCGGGCGCGCCCGTTCGAGAAAACCCAGCAACCCACGCCGGCGTTGCTGCGCAAGCTGCTGGGCCGCGATCTGGCCCCCAGCCAGGAGGAATTCAGCGCGGTGCTGGAGGCGCTCAGTGTGGGGGATCCGGCCATGGATTCATTGGTGGACTGGATGATGGATCATGGCCCCCGTGAGGCGCGGGCGCTGTTTGAAACCGCCATTACCGAGGGGTTGGCTGCCATCCCGGATTGCCCGGAACCGCTGCGGCTGTTTATCAAAAGTGTGGAAAGGCGCCCGGCCTGGGTGGATTTCGACCTGATTGATGAGGGCGCCCGCTTTATTCATTCCACCGGGATGACCGCGCCCTATGTGTTGCGTGATCTGGCATTGATGGGGGGCTACCTGCTGTCCGGTTTCAATCAGTCGCTGGTGTTGACCGGGGCATTGAATCAGGGCGCGTCGCGACGCATTGCCGAGACCGGGAAGTGGTGGGTCGACTGTACCGAGGAAGGGGGGCTGAAACGTTTCAGTGCCGGTTTCCGGGGCACCTTGCACGTGCGCCTGGTGCATTCGCTGGTGCGCCGCAACCTGGCCAGCCGTGAGGAGTGGGATGTGGCGCAGTGGGGCTTACCCCTGAGTCAGGTGGATATGGTGGCCACTTATCTGGGGTTCTGCGTGGTGATGCTGGGCGGCCTGCGCAAGATGGGGGTGCCGGTGACGCCGCGGGAATCCCGTGCGGTGATGCACCTGTGGAAATACGCCTGCTGGCTGATGGGCGTGGACGAAAAGTGGCTGGTGGATCGCGAGCAGGACGGCATTGTGTTGCTGCACCACACCTTGATGACCCAGAGCCAGCCGGACTGGACCAGCCAGGAGCTGGGCAAGGCCCTGGCTCAAGAACCGCTGGAGCGTCATTTCCGCCGATTTGAATCCCTGCAGCGCAAGCTTGCCTACCAGAAACATCTGAGTGTCAGCCGTTACTTTCTGAGCCGCGACAAGATGGCCCAGCTGGGGTTGCCGGAATCGGTATCGGCCTGGTACCCGCTGGCCACGCTGTTGCCGCGGTTGCTCTCGTTCAGTGGCCAGCACTATGTTCCGGGGCTGCGCCAATGGCAGCAACAAAGAGGACGTAA
>NZ_LWFX01001194.1:0-3176 GCF_001635175.1 Alcanivorax sp. HI0083
CGCCTGATTACTTGATGTGCGCCAGAATGCCGTCCAGCTCGTCCAGGGTGTTGTAACTGATCACCAACTTTCCTTTCTTGCCCTGCTGCTGGATCTGCACCGGTGCACCGAGACGGTCCGACAGGTCGCTGATCAGTGCCTTCACATTGGGATCTTCCTTGGGCGCCGCCGGCTTGGCCGGTTTCGCCTTCTCGAAATCCCGGACCAGCTCTTCGGTCTGGCGCACTGACAGACCCTTGGCCACCACGGTGCGAGCGGCTTCGATCTGCTTATTGCCCGTCAGGGCCAGCAGCGCACGGGCATGGCCCATTTCCAGATCGCCATGCTCCAGCAGCTTCTTGACGTCGGATTCCAGGCTCATCAGGCGCAGCAGGTTGGTGACCATGGCGCGGGATTTACCCACTGCATCGGCAACCTGCTGGTGGGTAAGCCCGAATTCTTCCTTCAGGCGGCCCAGCGCGATGGCCTCTTCCATGGGATTGAGGTTTTCCCGCTGGATATTCTCGATCAGCGCCATGGCGATGGCGGCTTCGTCGGGCACCTCGCGGATCACCGCCGGAATGGTGTCCAGCTCGGCCATCTGGGCGGCACGCCAGCGGCGCTCACCAGCGATGATTTCGTAACGCTTGTCACCCAGTGGGCGCACCACGATGGGCTGCATCACACCTTGAGCACGAATGGATTCGGCCAGTTCTTCCAGGGCATCTGGCGACATGTCACGGCGCGGCTGGTAACGGCCTCGCTCCATGCACTCCACCGGCAGGTGGCGCAATTCGCCATCGCGGGGACGCTGATCGGGCTCACCCGTCGCTTCACCCTCGTTCTGCAGGCTCACTTCTTCCTGGTGCCGCTGATAGGACTCGTTGCTGCTAAGCAGGGCATCCAGGCCCTTGCTGAGACCGCGTTTACGTTTTGCCGCCATGGTGTTTCGTTCCTTATGAAGCTGCTGCAGGCTGGGCCTTGAGCGCCTGCTCACGACGCAGGATCTCACCGGCCAATGCCAGATAGCTGACCGCACCGCGGGATTTCGGATCGTAGGTGATCACCGGCGCACCGTGGCTGGGCGCTTCCGCCAGCCGCACGTTGCGCGGGATGATGGTGCGGTAGACCTTGTCGCCGAAGTGGCTGATCAGCTGGTTGGAGACATCGTTGGACAGGCTGTTGCGGGGGTCATACATGGTGCGCAGCAGGCCGCCGATGTGCAGCTTCGGGTTCAATACCGTGCGGATCTTCTCGATGGTGTTCATCAGCGCGGTGAGACCTTCCAGTGCGTAGTACTCACACTGGATCGGCACAATCACAGAGTCCGCCGCCGTCAACGCGTTGACGGTGAGCATGTTCAGGGATGGCGGGCAGTCGATGAGGATGTAATCGTACTGGTCACGGATACGCGCCAGCGCATTGCGCAGGCGGAATTCCTTGGCGCTCATGTCCAGTAGCTGGACTTCGGCGGCGGTCAGATCCCCGTTGGCGGCAATCAGGTCAAAACCGGAATCTTCCGGGGTACCAGTCACCGCCTGCTCGATGGCCACGTCATCGCACAGCACATCGTAAATGGTGTAGTCGGTTTCAAACTTGTCCACCCCGGACCCGGTGGTGGCATTGCCCTGCGGGTCAATATCCACAAGCATGACCTTCTTGCGGGTGGCCGCCAGCGACGCCGCCAGGTTCACACTGCTGGTGGTCTTGCCCACGCCGCCTTTCTGATTGGCTACGGCAAATACGGTGGTCACTGCGTTCTCCTTGATTGTACGCCTGACGCCTGGGGCCGAATGCCTGAGGCGGCACCCCGCTCCACATCAGGCCTTGTTCACTACCACCAGGGTGCGGGGCTCATCCAGTCCCGGCACAGTCAGGGTGTGATGGCGCCCTTGCCACTGCGTCGGCAGGGTGGCCAATTCTTCTTCCGTGCTGGCCGCTTTCATGGCCAGCAAACGGGTATTGTCGGTCATTATGGGCGTCATCAACGCCAGCATGTCCGACAAGGAAGCAAAAGCGCGACAAATAATCTGCGATGGGGCTTTACGGTACTGTTCCACGCGACCGTGCACAACCTCCACGTTATCCAGCCCCAGCTCCCGGCGGGCCTGGCGCACAAAACGGGTTTTCTTGCCGTTGGAATCCAGCAGCACGAATGCCTGCCGGGGGCGGACCACCGCCAGAATAATGCCGGGGATACNCGCGCCGGTGCCCACGTCCAGGGTGTCGCCCTCACCCAGATAGGGCAAAACGGCCAGGGAATCGAGCAGGTGACGGGTCACCATTTCCTGGGGATCGCGGATGGCGGTGAGGTTATAGGCCTGGTTCCATTTAACCAGCAGGTCCACATAGGCCAGCAACAGGCGCTGCTGGTCGTCACTCAGGGAAAGGCCCAGGGTATCGATCCCCCGGGCCAGGGTGTCAGCGAGACTCATGCTTGTTGGGCGGCCTTCTTTTGGTGGTGGTGTTTTTTCAGGTAGATCATCAGCAGGGAAATGGCCGCCGGGGTGACGCCGGGAATGCGCCCGGCCTGGCCCAGGGTCTGGGGGCGAATCTCGCCGAGCTTCTGCTTCACCTCATTGGACAGGCCTTTTACCTGGCCGTAATCGAATTCCGCCGGCAGCGCGGTGGTTTCCGCCGCCCGCAGTTTTTCGATCTCGTCGGCCTGGCGGTCAATATACCCTGCGTACTTGGCAAGAATTTCCATCTGCTCGATGACCGCCGCATCCGGGCGCTCCGCCAACGACACTGCATCCGCCAGGCTGGCGTAGGTCAGCTCCGGGCGCTTGAGCAAGTCGAGCAGATTGTATTCGTGGGCCAGGGGCTTCTCGATCAGGGCATTCACCGCCTCGGCTTGCGGCGTTTTCGGGCGCACCCAGGTGCTCTTCAGGCGCAGCTCTTCCTGCGCCATGCCCTCGCGCTTGGCATTAAAGGCAGCCCAACGTTCATCGTCCACCAGGCCCAGCTCGCGGCCTTTTTCGGTGAGTCGCAGATCGGCATTGTCTTCACGCAGCAACAGCCGGTATTCCGCGCGGCTGGTGAACATGCGATAAGGCTCCTGGGTGCCCATGGTGATCAGATCATCCACCAGCACACCGATGTAGGCCTCGTCCCTGCGCGGGGTCCAGGCGTCTTTGCCCTGGCTCAGCAGCGCCGCATTCAGGCCCGCCAGCAACCCCTGGGCACCCGCTTCTTCA
>NZ_LWFX01001195.1:0-2046 GCF_001635175.1 Alcanivorax sp. HI0083
CACACATACAGGTTCCAGCCTTTCTCGGTGGCGATCACGCCCACGTCCTTGCTTTGCGCTTCCGCGCACTCGCGGGTACAACCACTCACTGCCATCTTGATCTTGTGTGGGCTGCGCAAGCCCTTGTAGCGATCCTCTACCTGAATGGCGGTGCCCACGGAGTCTTTCACCCCGTAGCGACACCAGGTGGAGCCCACACAGGATTTCACCGTACGCAGGGATTTACCGTAGGCGTGCCCGGTTTCAAAACCGGCATCCACCAGGATTTTCCAGATTTCCGGCAACTGCTCGACACGGGCACCAAACAAATCCACCCGCTGGCCGCCGGTGATCTTGGTATAAAGATCGTATTGCTTGGCCACTTCCCCCAGCACGATCAGTTTGTCCGGGGTGATTTCACCGCCCGCCACGCGCGGCACGATGGAATAGGTGCCGTCGCGCTGCATGTTGCCCAGGAAATAATCGTTGGTGTCCTGCAGCCCGGCATGGGGTTTGTTGAGTACCCAGTCGTTCCAGCAGGAAGCCAGCACGTTGGCCACGGTCGGCTTACAGATGTCACAGCCATCACCGCTACCGTGTTTTTCCAGCAGCTCGTCAAAGGTGGTGATCTGCCCGACGCGTACCAGGTGGTAGATTTCCTGGCGGGAATACGCGAAGTGTTCGCAAATGTGGTTGTTCACTTCCACACCACGTTTTTCCAGCTCGCTGTCCAGCACCTGCTTCACCAGCGCGGAACAACCGCCACAGGTAGCCGATGCCTTGGTGCAGGCTTTCAGGTCACCCACGGTCTGGGCGCCACCGTCGATGGCGGCACACAAATCGCCTTTGGAAACGTTATTACAGGAACAGATCTGCGCCGTGTCAGGCAGCGCATCGGCGCCCAGCAGCGGCGCACCATCAGACATGGGCGCCACCAGCGCAGACGGATCACCGGGCAGATCCATTTCGTTCAGGCAAAGCTGCAACAGGTTGCCGTAATCTGCGGCATCACCCACCAGCACCGCGCCCAACAGTTTCTTGCCGCACTCACTGATTACCGCCTTCTTGTAGATACCGGCGGTCTGGTCCATGAACACGGTGCTGCGACAACCGGGGGTGTTGCCGTGGGCATCCCCAATGGACGCCACATCCACGCCCATCAGTTTCAGCTTGGTGCTCATGTCCGCACCGGCAAACTGCTGTTCGGCCTTGCCCATCAGGTGTTCAGCGGCCACCTCCGCCATCTGGTACCCCGGCGCCACCAGGCCAAAGATGCGACCTTCCCACAGCGCCACTTCACCAATGGCATAGATATCTTCGTCGGAGGTCACGCAGTGGTTGTTGACCACGATGCCGCCGCGTTCGCCAATGGCCAGCTCGCAGGCCCGGCCCAGTTCGTCCTGGGGACGAATGCCCGCGGAGAAAACAATCACATCCGTTTCCAGATGTTTGTCGTCACCGAAATTCATGCGGTGTGTGCAGCTTTCGCCGTCGACAATATCCTGGGTGCCGGTGCTGGTGTGCACGGTAACGCCCAGTTCCTGAATCTTGTCTTTCAGCAGGCCGCCACCAAAGTCATCCACCTGCACGGCCATCAGGCGCGGGGCGAATTCCACCACATGGGTCTCCAGGCCCAGATCGTGAAGCGCCTTGGCCGCTTCCAGGCCCAGCAGGCCGCCACCGACAACCGTGCCCACCTTGCCGGTTTTACTGGCGGCAATCATGGCATCCAGGTCGTCGATGGTGCGGTACACAAAACAGTTCTCGCGATCGTTACCGGGGATCGGCGGCACAAACGGATAGGAACCGGTGGCCAGAACCACCTTGTCATAAGGCAGGGTCTCACCGGTGTTGGTGGTGACTGTTTTAGCCGCCCGATCAATCGCGTCCACCTTGGTATTCAGTTTCAGCGTAATGTCGTGCTCTTCAAAAAAACCTTCCGGCACCAGCGACAGGTCGTCGGCGGTCTTGCCGGAAAAGTAACTGGTCAGCCCTACGCGGTCATAGGCCGGCAGCGGCTCGGCACACAGTACCGTAATATCAAAGTGCTCCCGGCCACCCTGGGCC
>NZ_LWFX01001196.1:0-4101 GCF_001635175.1 Alcanivorax sp. HI0083
ACCTGGTGACCGTTTTGGCGATGGTGCTGGTGTGCTTGCTCGCCGGCCTGTTTGCCATGAGCCGGGTGGCGCGGCGGTTTTACCATCGCCTGGATGCCCTGTTAATGCTGTTGCCCGGCTATGCCTCAAGGAGCCTCTGAATAACTCCTTGCATGCTCAGTCTTTCAGGCTGGTTCGCAATCTAGGCGCGCTTTTGAAGGTGTATGTCCATCCATCGAAAAAGTACAACAACGAGTGCGGGCCAGCCTGAAAGACCCGAAGGGCGCGGCCTGGAGCGCCCATCTGCTGCGCCTTGCCTCTCGGAAAGGGAACCACCCTGACCATCGAGACAAGACACAACAGCTGAACGCTCCAGGCCACGCTGAGTACGCAAGGAGTTATTCAGAGGCTCCTCAAATCCTTTTCCCAGTCCTTGTCGCTGGACGTTTGAGGTGGGGCGCGCGGATGACGGCGAGGTGACGATTTATCTGCCCGGTGCGCCGGACCCCTGGTCGGGTTCGCTGATTCAGGTTACAGCGGATCGTGTTGAACGGCTGACCATGAGTATGCCACAGGCGGTGAGTTATATTCGTAACCTGGGCCGTGAGCGGGGTGCTGGAAAGCCGAGTTAACGGTCTGTATGGTCATAGAGAACCAGGGGTTTGTGCGGCTACCACTGACCAGTCTGTTTGGCGAATAGGGATGTTTTGTATGGCGAAGAATGCTGTGTTGCGAAATTCAACCATTCTTGTGCCGGTGTTCGTGCCGGCGGTTATCGTTGCGATATTGCTGATTATTGGCACCATCAGCGATCCGGAGCTGGCGGGGCAGGCGTTTTCATCTGCCCAGTCCTGGATCACCGTTAACTTCGGTTGGTTCTATATGCTGGTGGTGGCGCTGTTCTTTATCTTTATCGTCGGCATCAGTCTGACTTCCTGGGGCAACATCAAGTTGGGGCCCGACCATTGTGAAGCGGAGTATTCGTTTCCGGAATGGTTCGCCATGTTGTTTTCGGCGGGTTATGGCATCGCGCTGTTGTTCTTCGGTGTGGCCGAACCCGTGCTGCATTATGCCGAGCCGCCAGTGGGCGCTGCGCAAACGGTGGATGCGGCGAAACAGGCCATGCAGATTGCATTCTTCCACTGGGGCTTTCATATCTGGGCGATTTACGGCCTGGTCGGCCTGGTGATGGCGTATTTCGCCTTCCGTCACGGCTTGCCGTTGTCCATGCGTTCGGCGTTTTATCCCCTTATTGGTGAAAAAATTTACGGCCCGATCGGCCATGCCATCGACGTGTTTGCCATTCTGGGCACCATGTTCGGTATCGCCACCACCCTGGGTTTGTCGGCGGCGCAGATTAATGCCGGGCTGAATTACCTGTGGGATGTGCCGGTGGGCAACATGGTGCAGATCAGCGCCATTGCCATTGTTACCGCGCTGGCGACGGTGTCGGTGGTAGCAGGGATGGACAAGGGTGTGAAGCGCCTGTCGATTCTGAATATGGTGTTGGCCGTGACACTGATGCTGTTCGTATTTGTGGTTGGCCCCACCGTGCATATTCTGGAAAGTTTTGTTCAGAATACGGGCAGTTACCTGAGCAATATTGTCGAGCGTACGTTCAATTTGCAGGCGTATACGCACAGTGACTGGATCGGCAACTGGACCCTGTTTATTTTCAGCTGGACCATCGCCTGGGCGCCCTTTGTGGGCTTGTTTATTGCGAAAATCAGCCGTGGCCGAACCATTCGCCAGTTTGTGGTCGGGGTGATGCTGGTGCCCAGTATCTTTACCTTCCTGTGGTTCTCGGTGTTTGGCGATACGGCACTGAATGCGATCATGGAGCGAGGCTATACCGAGCTGGTCAGCCAGGTGCAGGCAGACAAGGCGGTGGCCCTGTTTCAGCTGTTTGATCACTTGCCCTGGTCCACGCTGGTGTCGTTCCTGGCGGTGTGCCTGATTGTGACCTTCTTTGTGACGTCGTCGGATTCCGGCTCGCTGGTGGTGGATTCGCTGGCGTCTGGTGGTGTGCTGGAAACCCCTGCCTGGCAGCGGATTTTCTGGGCGGTACTGGAAGGGGCGATCGCATCGGTGCTGCTGCTGGCCGGTGGTTTGAGTGCGCTTCAGACGATGACCATGGTGAGTGCACTGCCGTTTGCGATTGTCATTCTGCTGGCCGCCGTGGGCATGTGGCGGGCGCTGGTGATCGAGGGGCACCGGGAAACCAGTTTGCAGGCGCACATGGCCCACAGCCGGCATATGACCGGCAGCCAGTGGCGCCATCGCCTCACCGCCATGATCCGTTACCCTTCCCGCGAGGAGGTGGAATCCTTTATTCGTGAAACGGCCATGTCCAGCATGAACAAGGTAGTGGAAGAGCTACGCAAGGCGGGCTGGGATGCCACGGTGAATTTCGACGAGCAGTTTATCCGTGCCGAGCTGGTGGTGAACCGTGATGAGCATGTGGGCTTTATTTATGACATCCGCCTGATTACCACGCCGGTGCCGGAATATGCCTACAGCAGCCGCGAGGCCAAGGTGAGCGATGCCCATGAGTATTGCCGCGCCGAGGTGTTCCTGCGCCGTGGTGGCCGTTCCTACGATGTGTTCGGTTACGATGAGGTGGATATCATCCGCGACATGCTCGACCAGTTTGAAAACTACCTGCACTTCCTGAATGTGGCCCCGGGCAAGCTGCCCTGGGAAATGGCGGAGCACGATGATCTGCTGCGCGATCAGCCCGGTGACCCTAGTGAAGGCAATGACGGAGAAGACGATGGCAGCGTGAAGCCGGTGTAATGATTCACTAACCGAAACGCTGTTATCGCCAGGCGCCCCACATGTTGGGGCGTTTTTCGTTTCAGGGCGAAGTCGGATTACGCCTTTAGGCTCTCTGTGCCCTTGGGTAAATCGGACCTGCAAAACCAGACGACTCTCTGGTTTGTAGGTTGAATTAGCCTGAAAGGCGTAATCCAACATTTAGGGTCGTCAAAACTCGAAGGGTGAGAGTTCAGCGTTTGCGCGCCAGTTTTTCCAGGCTCATCAGGGTATCCAGATAGTTCACGAAGTGTTCCAGATATGCAGGCGACAGCTCGCGCAGGGTTTCGATGGAGCGGGCCACCAGCCGGTGCGAATTGAGCGGGCCGGCGTCGCTGGGGGTCTGGGTAATGGCATCGTCGATGCGCTGGCGTGCCCGGTGTGCCTGGCGCTGGTGGCGAAGCTGGCGCAGGGCGCTCAGCTCCCGTTGCCTGGGCGGCGGGGATGGGGCGCTGGCGCCATTATCTGCCAGTACCCGGGTTTCCTGTTGTTTCAGCAAGCCTGCCAGAGTGTTGCCTTCTTCCGGGCTGTCATCCGCTGGTGGGTTGCTGTAGGCCTGCTGTAAGGGCGCAAACGGTGAAGACGTTACTGGCTGGGGTCGCCGTAGCAGGGAGCGGAACTGGCCGGGATTGTCGGTGGCTTCCCCGGCGCGTTGCAGGGTCTCTCTTGCCTGATGCAGCGCATCTTCGTACTCGGCCAGTTGGGCGGTCAGTTTGCCCTGTGTGCGGATGGGAGGCTCACGCAGGGCAGCCAGCCGCCGGGCCAGGCTGTTCAGGTAATGGAACTGCACCGGCTCGAAATGTTCCGCGCCCTGTTCGCGCAGGGCGGCTAGCCGCTCCAGCAGGGCGCCCAGTGCGGGCGAGGGCGCGGCGTGATCAGGGGGCATCGGCTGCCTCGCTTTGCCTGGGCACCGTGGTCAGCTCCACCCGGCGGTTACGGGCACGGCTGTCGGCGTTGTCGTTGGGGGCCACCGGCTGGTTGTCGCCGAAGGCGGCGGCGAAGACCTGGTCCGCCGGCATGCCCTGTTCGATCAGGGTGCGGGTGACGGTGAGTGCTCGCTGCGCCGACAGGCCCCAGTTATCCGCGTAACGGCCGTTGCCCCGGTTGATGGGCAGGTCGTCGGTGAAGCCGCTGACCATGAGCATGTCGTCGTGCTGGCTGAGGAATACCTGCAGTGGTTTGACCAGATCGCTGAGCAGGGCTTCGCCTTCCGGTTGCAGCTGGTCGGAGTTGAGCTGGAACAGCACGCTGCCGCTGATGCCGATGCGGCCATTGTGAAAGGTCACCCGGCCGCTGGCCAACGGGTCG
>NZ_LWFX01001197.1:0-5065 GCF_001635175.1 Alcanivorax sp. HI0083
TTAACAACCAACACAATGTAAAATCAATGAGTTAGCAAAAAATCGGACAAAAAAGACGGAAACGCAAACAAAACCGGCTACGCCGATTAACCGACAGGCTAAATAGCGATTAGTTCAAAAATAACCGGTAGGCGGGGTTGTCGCTCTCCTCAACCATGGGATAAGGCACCTTCTTGAGGTCGGCCAATAGCTTGCTCTGCTTGCCATCCTCCACCTGGAAGCCCACCAGCACACGGCCATAGGCCGCGCCGTGGTTACGGTAATGGAACAGGCTGATATTCCATTTTTCGCCCAGGGATTGCAGAAACTTCATCAGCGCTCCGGGGCGCTCCGGAAATTCCACCCTGAACAGCCGCTCCTTCAGGTCATGCCGGGAGGTGTGCCCGCCCACCAGATGACGAATATGCAGCTTGGCCATCTCATTACCGCTCATATCCACCACCGGATAACCGCGCTCCTGCAGCTCGCTCATTAGCGTCTGCAGCGCCTCTCCGCCCGGCCGCAACTGAATACCGACAAAGATATTGGCATCCCGGTCATCGCTGTAGCGGTAGTTGAATTCAGTAATACCGCGCCGCCCCAGGGCCTGGCAGAACGCCCGAAACGCACCAGGCGTTTCCGGTATGGTGACAGCCAGAATGGCCTCGCGCTGCTCGCCCAGCTCGGCACGCTCTGACACATGACGCAGCCGGTCAAAATTCACATTGGCGCCACTCTGAATTGCCACCAGCGTCTGGTCACGCACATCGTGCTTGGTTACCCAGTTCTTCAAACCCGCCAGGGCCAGCGCCCCCGCCGGTTCGCAGATGGCACGGGTATCCTCGAACGCGTCCTTGATGGCCGCACAGATTTCATCGGTGCTGGCGGTGATCACTTCATCCACGTGATCACGCAACACCTTGTAGGTTTCCTTGCCGATCTGCTTCACGGCAACACCGTCCGCAAACAGCCCCACTTCCGGCAGGGTGACCCGACGTTTTTTCTCCAGGGCGGCTTTCAGGCAGGCGGCATCTTCCGGCTCCACCGCGATCACCTTCACCTCCGGACGCACGTACTTCACATAAGCCGCTACCCCGGCCGCCAGCCCACCGCCGCCCACCGGGATAAAAATCGCATCCAGTTCGCGGCTTTGCTGACGCAGAATCTCCATGCCCACCGTGCCCTGGCCGGCAATCACATCCGGATCATCGTAAGGGTGAACAAAGGTCAGGTTGTCACGGGCCTGCAGCTTCAGCGCGTGGGCCAGGGCTTCGTCAAAGCTGTCGCCATGCAACACCGCCTTGCCACCGTGGCGACGCACGGAACTTACCTTGATATCCGGCGTGGTACGCGGCATCACGATGGTCGCTTTGACCCCCATGGCCGACGCCGCCAGCGCCAGTCCCTGGGCATGATTCCCTGCTGACGCACAGATGACCCCGCGGGCAAGCTGTTCCTCGTTCAACTGACACAACTTGTTGTAGGCGCCGCGCAGCTTGAAGGAAAACACCGGTTGCAGATCTTCCCGTTTGAGCAGCACCCGGTTGCCAATACGTTTGGAAATCAACGGCGCTGCATGAATGGGAGTTTCCACCGCCACGTCGTAGACGCGGGATTGCAGTATCCGTTTAACGTATTTGTCCAGCATGGAGGGTTCCGGGCTCATTCTGTGAAGGGAAAGGAATAGTCTAGGGGCTGGCCGGCACAAATGCGATAGCCCGGGGTCGAGTCAGGACCGCCGCTGGCCTATAATTGGCGCACACCTCAGGGTCGATACACACCCATATTACGACAGGACAGCCTCATGGATCAGGATGCGCTGAAAAAGCAGGTAGCCGAAGCCGCACTGCGTTTTGTCCCCGAAGGGGAAATCATCGGCGTGGGCACCGGCTCCACCGCCAACTTCTTTATCGACGGACTGGCCACCCTCAAGGATCGCATCAAAGGCGCTGTGGCCAGCTCCGATGCCACCGCCGAGCGACTCAAGCAGCATGGCATCCAGGTCTTTTCACTGAACGACGTGGGCAACCTGCCAGTGTATGTAGATGGCGCTGACGAAGTGAACAGCCACCGGGAAATGATCAAGGGCGGCGGCGGCGCACTTACCCGCGAGAAAATTGTCGCCGCAGCGGCACGGGAATTCATCTGCATCGTGGACGCCTCCAAACAGGTAAAACGGCTGGGGGCTTTTCCGCTACCAGTTGAAGTCATTCCCATGGCCCGCTCTTACGTGGCCCGCAAGCTGGTGGCTTTGGGTGGACAACCGGAATACCGTGAAGGCTTTGTCACGGACAACGGCAATATCATTCTGGACGTGCACAATCTGGATATCACCAACCCGATTGAACTGGAAACCGCGCTCAATAATATCGTTGGCGTCGTCACCAATGGCCTGTTCGCCAAGCGGCCTGCCGACGTGGTGCTGGTGGGTGAAAACGGTACGGTGAACCAATACTGACACCACGGGGGGACCGCAGAAATGCTGATATCTCCCAGCCCCGCGAGAAAACCAAAAAAGGCCGCAATGTGCGGCCTTTTTTGGTTTTCACCTGAAAGATTAATCCCAGAAGTTATACCAGGATTTTTCTTTCTTCTCAGCGTCCGCCTTGGCATCCGCTTTCGCATCCGCATTGACACCGGCGGCCCCCGCTTTCATTTCAGCGTTGGCACTGGCGCCAGCCCCTTGCGCATTATTCATGGCATCTTCATGACGTTGACGCGCGGCATCACGGCTTTCTTCCATTTTCTTCATGTTGGCTTCATGCTTGGCACGGGCATCATCGCCCATGGCGTTTGCGTCATCCTTCATGGCATCACGCTTTGCCTTGGCATCTTCTTTCATCGCGTCATGGCGGGCTTTGGCATCGCTTTCCATTGCATCACGCTGGGCCCGTGCATCTTTTTCCATCTGTTTGGCATCGGCCTTGGCCGCATCTCGCTGGTCACGAACAGTCTGTTCAGCAGCATCGGCATCTGCCTGGGCATTCACGGCAGCATTGACGCCTGCATTCAGGTCTGCCACGGCAGCCTGACTCAACAAGACCGCACCGGAAGCAGCGGCCAACATCCATTTACTGTTCATCATAGACTCCTTGTAAAAACACAAAACTCCCTGGTTGGGAACCGTGAATTCACACTGTTACAAAGCCGCAACCTGCTCAAGTAACAAAGCGTAAAAAATCGAATTTACGCCAGGTACTCGTCAATAATGGCAAAGATTTTACGTCTGAACGCTTCATTTTCATTGGCCAGCTGGTGGCGGGCTCCCGGAAGCATATGGATATCGGGGCTTTCAAATTTCTGCTTGATCATCTCCAGGTTATATTGCCAGTCCACCGTTTCATCCCTGTCTCCCTGAATCACCACCGGCGACACTTTTATCCGTGACGCTTTTTCAAAACCCGGCATCCATTTCTTCAGGGCACTCACCCAGATGGCGGAAATACGCCGTGCCTGCAAAGGGTCTTTGTTTTCCAGAAAGTCGAGGAAATCCGGATCGTTGGAGTTGATGGTAAAAACCCGTTTCAGGGTTTTGGCAAACGGGCTGACCATGGTGTGCAACCAACGAGCCGTTCCCCACTTGAACGGCCGCACCAGTGGCGCCAGCAGAATGACCTGCTCAAAAGGGTTCTCATCGCCCTCACCGCGGCTGACCAGATAATCCATCACGATGGCCCCACCGGTGCTCTGGGCAATCACATGCCAGGGCTTGGGGAAATAATTGGTTGCCAACGACAGGCACTGTTCCAGTACGTCGCGGTAGGTACGAAAATCGTCGATCACGGCTTGCGGGCCAGTGCTCAACCCGTGGCCCGGCAAATCATAGGCGAGCACCGCATAGCCCAGCTCCAGCACATGGCCGATCACATGCCGGTACAATCCCACATGGTCGAAGTAGCCGTGGCAAATCAGCACAGTGCCCCGCGGCTGAACGGGCGGCTTCGGCCGCCAGCCATGCACGGAAAGCATATGCCCCGCCGCCTCGAAATAACCGAAGCCATGCTCCAGGTCCGGCAGGCGATCGGCAAAATTGAGACCGTAGTACGCCACATAGCGCTGGCTGGATTCACTCAGCGGATCGAAGGCCTCCCAGTTCAAGGGCTGCCACTGCTGAATAATCTGATCGCGATCGAAAGGGTTTGCCATAGCCGGTAACGGGTCTCCACGGTTTACTCACGGCACCTACCGATAATACGGGCCAGGGAGGAATCACACCATGCATCTGACAGCCGATACACTCAAGGGTTTACCCCGCGGGGAGCGGGTCAATCTGGTCAATAGCCTGTCCGGCTTCAAAAGTGCCAACCTGGTGGGCACTCGCTCCGAGAACGGCCAGGAAAACCTGGCCATGGTCGGCTCCTGCTTTCATCTCGGGGCCGACCCGGCATTGATGGGGATGATATTGCGCCCGCACTCGGTGGACCGGCATAGCCTGGAATACTTGCAAGGCACAGGTGTTTATACGCTCAACCAGGTCCATGCCGAGATCCTCGAAGCCGCCCACCAGACCGCCGCCCGCTATCCCCGGAATACCTCCGAGTTCACCGCTACCGGGCTAAGCCCAGCCTACCTGCCCGACTTTGCCGCCCCCTTCGTGGCACAGGCGCGGATAAAACTGGGCATGGCGGTGAGGGAAGTGCAAACCCTGGCGGTGAATAACACCGTTCTGGTGATCGGTGCCATCGAACATATCCTGCTACCCGATGAGGTACTGGGGGATGATGGCTTTGTGGATATTGAACGGGCCGGGACGGTGGCGCTGTCGGGGCTGGATAGCTACCACCGCAGTCAGCGTATCGGCCGGCTCAGCTATGCCAAGCCGGACAAGCCCCTACACTGGCTGACAAACGACGAAGACTGATCAGGCGGCGGGCGCCGCCTGGGTCAACGCCAGCCAGCCCCACCAGCCGGTTAACACCAGGATCGGCAGAGACAACAACAATCCCCATAGCACCAGCCGATTGGCCCAGGGATTCAGCGTCGGATGGCGCAGCGCAAAACATGGGGACGCCGGCACAGGCAGCAACAAAATCGCAAACCCCCATAGCCAGCGCCGCTGACCGAACGCGGTGAGCATCAGGCTCAA
>NZ_LWFX01001198.1:0-2093 GCF_001635175.1 Alcanivorax sp. HI0083
CGCTTTTCAACTTTCAACTCGATCCTTTCAACTACTCGGCAACGCATAGGTCCCGGTGACATGGGCAACCATTTCATCGTTGCCCTCACTGAACAGCTGCACTTCCAACACCGCAGCACGACGGCCCAGCCGCAGAATCACCACCTCGGCGATCAGGTCCGCCGGCGCCGGGCGTGACAGGAAATTAATATTCAGATTCTGTGTCACCGCCATTTCCACCCGGCCCAGCTCTCCCAGAATCGCCGCGTACATGGCCGCATCCGCTAACCCCATCATGGTCGGCCCGGAGATACTGCCACCGGGGCGCAAGGTCGACGGCCGGAACGGCGAACGCACCCGCGCCCGCCGCGCCCCCACTTCCTCAATCCGCAGCCCTTCTTCAGAGGCCGCTGGCAGGCCCTGGTAAATCACATCCTGCACCTGCTGCGCATTCAGCATATCCATCTCTCAATCAATACGGTAAAACCTCAAGCATACGAGAGCGCACCGCATAAACACAGTGCCGGAAACGCCGGATGACTGGTTAGCAATGCCCTTTGCCCATAGAATGGAGGGCTATCGAATTAACTGGCCGAAGACACCCTTTATGCGCACCTCCCAATACTTGCTTGCTACCGTGAAAGAAACCCCGGCGGACGCCGTTGTGACCAGCCACCAGCTGATGCTGCGTGCCGGCATGGTGCGCAAACTGGCTTCCGGCCTTTATACCTGGTTGCCATCCGGGTTGCGGGTGCTGCGCAAGGTAGAACAGGTTATCCGTGAGGAAATGGACCGGGCCGGGGCGCAGGAAGTGCTGATGCCGGTGGTGCAACCCATGGAACTGTGGGAAGAATCCGGCCGGGCGCCGGCCTATGGCCCGGAGCTGCTGCGCATTACCGACCGCCACAACAATCCCTTCTGCCTGGGCCCGACCCATGAAGAAGTGATCACCGACATGGTGCGCAACGAGCTGCACAGCTACAAACAGTTGCCGGCCAACTTCTACCAGATTCAGACCAAGTTCCGTGACGAAATTCGCCCACGTTTCGGCATCATGCGCTCGCGGGAATTCATCATGAAGGATGCCTATTCCTTCCATACCAACATGGATTCCCTGGCAGAGACCTACCAGATCATGCACCGCGCCTACTGCGCCATCTTTGATCGGCTGGGCCTGGATTATCGCCCGGTGGAAGCCGATACCGGCGCCATCGGCGGCGCCGCCAGCCACGAATTCCATGTACTGGCCGAATCCGGCGAGGACGACATCGCCTTCTCCGATGGCTCCGACTACGCCGCCAATGTGGAACTGGCGGAAGCGCTGGCCCCTGCCATCGAGCGCCCGGCGCCCGGCGCCGCCATGGAAACGGTGGATACCCCCAATGCCAGAACCATTGAGGAACTGGTGGCACAGTTCGATCTGCCCATCGAGAAGACCATCAAGACACTGGTCGTGAAAGGCGCCGAGGAAGGCCAACTGGTAGCCCTGCTGGTACGCGGCGACCACGAACTGAACGACATCAAGGCCGAGAAGCTGGACGCCGTGGCCGCGCCACTGGAATTCGCCAGCGAAGACGCCATTCGCAACGTCGTGGGCGCAGGCCCCGGTTCACTGGGCCCGGTGGGCCTGCCGATCACCGTGATTGCGGATCGCAGCGTGGCTGTGATGAGCGACTTCGGTGCCGGCGCCAATGAAGATGGCAAACACCACTTCAACATCAACTGGGAACGAGACGTGGCCCTGCCGCAAATCGCCGACCTGCGTAATGTGGTAGATGGCGATCCCAGCCCCGATGGCGCCGGCACCCTGAGCATCAAACGCGGCATCGAGGTGGGGCATATCTTCCAGCTCGGCACCAAGTACTCTGAAGCGCTCGGCGCTACCGTGCTGGATGAAAATGGCAAATCCGTGGTGATGCCCATGGGCTGCTACGGCATCGGCGTAACCCGCGTGGTCGCCGCCGCCATTGAACAGAACAACGACGACCGGGGCATCATCTGGCCACAAGCCATTGCCCCGTTCCAGGTGGCCCTGATTCCGGTGAACATCAAGAAGAGCCCCCGGGAACGGGAACTGGCAGAAACGCTCTACGCCGAGCTCACCGCTGCCGGTA
>NZ_LWFX01001199.1:0-3528 GCF_001635175.1 Alcanivorax sp. HI0083
TAGCACTTACACAGTGCGACGTTATCCCTGCGGAACCCAAATATTGAATAGCCGCCAGTTTTTTTAATTCACTCTTCTTCATAATTATTTCCGACGGCTAACCGGGTCGAGGCCTTCCATTCCCCACTAACACATGACTTTAGAAAATAAGAGACCTGTCCAGCCTTTCGCTCAACGCCTACATAAACTGATACTGCAAACCGATGGTGTAGGCATCCACCTTTTCATCATCGGCATCGTAGCGGTTTGCTTCGCCACGGAATAACAAGTTATCCAAGCCATAGGTGAAGCCCGCGCCCCAGACCGGATCAAAACCGGAATCATCGTCGCCGTGATCAACGTCAGATTCCCAGGCCCAGCCGCCAGCGCGTACAAATAACTGGGTGCCGGTGGCTACATCGAAAAAACCCGCAAAAACCGCCTCGCTTCCGGTAAGCATGACCTCTGCCTCTGAACCGGCGAGCTCTGCGCTGTATTCCCCGAGGTAGGTATGGGCAATTTCACCGCCCAGGTGAATGCGATCACGGGCTACCGGGAACGTGAGCCCGGCGAGGATGGAAAAGGTGTGGTCGGTGGAGTCGACATCAGTGCCGGCAGGAAAATCCCCGTCATCGTAATCCAGATCGGTCCAGCCTCCTTTCAAGGCGCCGTGCACATTGAGGTCGGCAGCTGCAGCGGTAGTCGCCAGCACCATGCTGCAAGACAGAACAAGAATATTTCTGAGTAAAGCCATGAGTCGCTCCCTGCGATCATTATTGGATTATCCGTTGAGTCTACCGCGATTGTGCTGCGTCAGGCAGCAGCCCGAATCGCCGTATCGTTGCCCTTTTGTATCACCCTTTGGTGGGTAATCGCACCCGGCCTTTCTGTTACGCCGTGACCGCGTGGCTCACCCGGTATTCGCCCGGGCTAACGCCTGTCCATCGCTTAAAGGCACGATTGAAATTCGCGGATGAGGCAAACCCCACCAGATAGGCGATTTCGCCCAGTGTCAGATGACGCTGCTCGATATATTCCAGCGCCAGCTTTTTGCGGGTCTGTTCCAGAATATCCTTGAAGCTGGTGCCCTGCTCGCTGAGTTTTCGCTGCAAATTGCGCAAGCTCATTCCCAGGGTGCTGGCAATATCGGCCTGGGTGGGCGAGCCCAGGGCCAGCTTGTCCTGAATGCGGCACTTCACCCGGTTGGCCAGGTCATTCTGGTCGACACGGGAGAGGTACTCGTCGAGCATTTTTTCATGGCTCTGGGTCAGCATCATGTTGTGGGTAAGCAGTTTCTGCGCGGCCTGCTCCCGATCGAACACCACCACGTTGCAATCTGCATTGAAGTCGATATCACAGCCGAAAAAGTCTTGCAGATAGGCCGCTCCCTGTTCCGGAGGGGGCGTATTGAAGCTGACGCGTAGCGGTCGTAATGTGGCGTCTACCGCTTCGCGGGCAAATGTCACCAGGGTGGCGAAGAATATCTCGATTTCCCAACGCCCCAGAGCCGGCTTTCCAGTCACCTCGTCAAACAACGGCATGGTACGGATGGCGAGGCCCGCCGGTTCTTCGCGCACGTCGGCCCAACAGGCGTTGGAAAGCACGCGCTTGTAACGCACGATGCGTAGCAACGCATCTTCCAGAGAGGCCGACGACATCATGGCGTAGCCCAGCGCGTGAAACATGCCGGGGTGAAAATGCTTACCCACCTGAACACTGAAATCTTTCCCCGGCAAGCGGGCATTGCAGTAGGCCACCAGGGAGGAAAGCTTGGCCACGGCCATTCTGGATTCCAGGTTCTCCAGATCTGCTGCAGCGATGCCACAGGCATCGAACGCCGCCTGCACGTCGATACCATGAGCCTGCATGGTCTTGGATATGGGGATCACCCAGCCGCTCAGGGCTATATATTCGCTTTGCACGTTTTCAGCCTTTATTGCCCCGACGGCCCCTACTGGCGTCGGTATTACACCCTTGCTCTGAGCTCCCATTTTACCGCCACGGCGCGATGGGACAACAGATTGGCGTGGACAGCCATGGCGATTTCCGATCACCGGGGTAAGGTGTTGGCCGACGATGCGGGAGCTGCGCCACCGTCTGACGCGCTGCCCCATCAGCAGCGCAGCCCCCTCGGGACCATTTCAGATGGACGGCAGGCCAGCCGCCGCCTTGCTGGCGCAGAGCAGTGGTTCAAGCTCTCGCCCGGCACAATAACAACGATTCAACGGCAGAAATGCCAGTATTAATACGCGCACAACACTATCGGGAGAAGTATTCCATGAGCACCCCTTCACTGAACGAGCAGTTCACCAATACCGCCGAATTTATCGAGCATAATTGCCAGCGGTATGCGGATATGCCTGCCTACCACTGCCTGGGCCAGACACTGACCTTTGCAGACCTGGAAGAGAAGTCCCGCCATCTGGCCAAGTGGTTCCAACATGCCTGCGGACTGCAACAGGGTGACCGCGTGGCCATTCAGCTGCCCAACCTGAACCAGTATCCGATTGCCGCGTACGCCGCTTTCCGGGCCGGCCTGGTGGTGGTGAACACCAACCCGCTGTACACCCCGCGGGAAATGCAGCATCAATTCAGTGATTCCGGCGCCAAAGCGCTGGTGGTGTTTGCCGACGCCTTGGACCGGCTGGAAGCCATCAAGGCTGACACCCAGGTTGAGCACGTGCTGGTGACCGGCCCGGCAGACCTGATTGCGCCGCCCACAGAGGCCCAGCACGGCTATCACGATTTTGTGGCGGCCATGGAAGAAGGCGCCAACCTGCCTGAGCTGGAACCCATCAAGGCCCAGCGTGAGGACATCGCCGTGCTGCAGTACACCGGCGGTACCACTGGTGTGGCCAAGGGCGCCAGCCTCACCCACGCCAATATTCTGGCCAACGCGGCGCAGATGGAAGACCGCCTGGGCGAACGTTGCGAAGCCGGCAAGGAAATTTTCGTCTGCCCGCTGCCGCTGTACCACATCTATGCGTTCACCGTGAACATGCTGGCCCTGTTCAACCTGGGCGCCATGAATGTGCTGATTCCCAACCCGCGGGATCTGGACGGTTTTGTGAAAACCATCCAGCCGTTCAAGTTCACCGGCCTGGCCGGTATCAATACCCTGTTTGTCGGCCTGTGCCGCCATCCGGATTTCAAGGCTCTGGACTTCTCCAGCCTCAAGCTCACCTTCTCCGGCGGTAGCGCGCTAACCAGCTCCGCCGCCAAGCTGTGGCAATCGGTAACCGGCTGCCCGGTTACCGAAGGTTGGGGCCTGAGCGAAACCTCACCGGTGGCCACCTTGAACCAGTTCGGTGCCGAAGAGCTGGGCACGGTGGGCGCGCCCTTGATCGGAACCGAGGTGGAAGCCTGGGACGAAGACGGCAACAAACTGGCCATTGGCGAAGTGGGCGAACTGGTGATCCGCGGGCCGCAAGTGATGCAGGGTTACTGGAATCGTCCGGAAGAAACGGCCAAGTCCATGAAGGACGGTTTCTTCCGCACCGGTGACGTGGGTGTAGTGCAGGAAAATGGCAATATCAAGATTGTCGATCG
>NZ_LWFX01001200.1:0-5479 GCF_001635175.1 Alcanivorax sp. HI0083
CTACGTGTTACCTGCAGCGTGAAGCGTGCTGCCTCTCTTATTTAACCCGCGGGTCCAGATCACCGGACTCATAACGCTGGAACATGGTTTCCAGGCTGATCGGCTTGATCTTGTCCGCATGGCCCGCCGTACCAAAGGCTTCATAGCGAGCGATACAGATATCACGCATGGCGGTGATGGATTCTTTCAGGTACTTGCGCGGATCAAACTCGGCCGGGTTCTGGGCCAGGAAGCGACGGATCGCCCCGGTGGATGCCAGACGCAGGTCCGTATCGATATTAACCTTGCGAACGCCGTGCTTGATGCCTTCCTGAATTTCTTCCACCGGCACCCCGTAGGTCTCCGGGATTTCACCACCGAATTCATTGATGATGGCCAGCCAGTCCTGCGGCACTGAAGAGGAGCCGTGCATGACCAGGTGGGTATCCGGAATGCGCTGGTGAATCGCCTTGATCTGCTCAATGGCGAGGATGTCGCCGGTGGGCGGACGAGTGAACTTGTACGCACCATGGCTGGTGCCGATGGCAATCGCCAGTGCATCCACTTTGGTTTTCTTTACGAAGTCCGCCGCTTCTTCCGGGTCGGTGAGCATCTGTTCATGAGTCAGCTTGCCTTCCGCACCGATGCCATCTTCTTCGCCGGCTTCACCGGTTTCCAGCGACCCCAGGCAACCCAGCTCGCCTTCCACCGAGACACCACAGGCGTGGGCCATGTCCACGGTGCGACGGGTCACATCCACGTTGTAGTCGTAATCGGTGGGGGTCTTGCCGTCTTCACCCAGTGAACCGTCCATCATTACCGAAGAGAACCCCAGCTGGATGGAACGCTGGCACACAGACGGGCTGGTGCCATGATCCTGATGCATCACCACGGGAATGTGCGGAAACTCTTCGGTGGCCGCCAGGATCAGATGACGCAGGAAAGGCGCACCGGCATATTTACGCGCACCAGCAGATGCCTGCACGATGACCGGGGAATTCGTTTTGTCCGCGGCTTCCATGATGGCGCGCATCTGTTCCACGTTGTTCACGTTATAAGCCGGTACGCCGTAGCCGAACTCGGCAGCGTGATCCAGCAGCTGTCGCATGCTTACTAGTGCCATGATTTTTCCCCTTCGTTAATCCGTTTGCGGTGCGCCGCACCGCCTATACTTCGTCCATTACAGCCTGACGCCAAAGGCCTGACGCTTGACGCCTGTGGGTTTTAGCGTCAGGCATCTGGCGTCCGGCATCAGGCGTTTAATCAATCCTTCGCCCGTGCCTCGAGCATGGCCACCGCTGGCAGTACTTTGCCTTCCACGAACTCCAGGAAGGCACCACCGCCGGTGGAGATATAGCTGACATCATCGGTGATGCCATACTTGTCCACTGCAGCCAAGGTGTCACCACCGCCGGCAATGGAAAAGGCATCCGAGTCGGCAATTGCCAGGGCCATTTCCCGGGTGCCTTCACCGAACTGATCGAACTCGAATACACCTACCGGGCCATTCCAGATAATGGTCTTGGCTTCCTTCATCAACGCCGCCACGATGTGCGCTGTCTGTGGACCAATATCCAGAATCATGTCGTCGTCGGCCACGTCTTCCACCTTCTTGGTGACCGCCTCGGCGGACTCGGCAAATTCCTTGGCCGTCACCACATCCACCGGAATCGGAATGTGCACTTTCTCGGCAATTTTCTGTGCGGCAGGAATCAGGTCTTCTTCATAAAGAGACTTGCCCACCGGGTGGCCGGCCGCCGCCAGAAAGGTGTTGGCGATACCGCCACCGACCACCAGCTGGTCGACCACATCCGACAACGATTCCAGCACTTCCAGCTTGGTGGATACCTTGGAACCACCAACAATCGCCACCAGCGGTTTCTCCGGCGCATCCAGGGCCTTGCCCAGCGCATCCAGCTCATTGGCCAACAGCGGGCCAGCGCAGGCCACCGGTGCGAACTTGCCCACCCCATGGGTAGACGCCTGCGCACGGTGTGCGGTACCGAAGGCATCCATCACATAGATATCACACAGCGCCGCCATTTTTTGTGACAGCGCTTCGTCGTCTTTCTTCTCGCCTTTATTGAAGCGAACGTTCTCGCACAACACCACCTGACCGTCGGCCACCTCGACCCCGTCCAGCCAGTCCTTGACCAGCGGCACATCACGGCCCAGCAAGCCACCCAGATGCTCCGCCACCGGCTGCAGGGAAAACTCGTCGGCGTATTCACCTTCGGTGGGGCGGCCCAGATGGGACATCAACATCACCTTGGCGCCCGCCTTGAGCGCATGCTCGATGGTGGGCAAGGAGGCGCGGATACGCGCATCGCTGGTGACCTTTCCGTCCTTCACCGGCACGTTCAGGTCTTCACGGATCAGAACGCGCTTGCCTGCCAGATCCAGGTCGGTCATGCGTTTGAAGTTCATGGTGTTGCTACCTCGTTTGGCACCACCCTGTGCGGATGATGCTGTCGTCTCGGTTTACAGTATTTTTTAAGCGTCAGACGTCCGACGCTTTGGCCAAATCCGTCACCCAATCCAGCAGGCGGTTGGCATAGCCCCATTCATTGTCGTACCAGGCCACCACCTGCACCATATCGCCCTGCACCCGGGTCTGGGTCACGTCGACGATGGCGGATTCCGGGCGGTGATTGAAATCCGCGCTGACCAGCGGGGCGTCATTGTAGCCAATCAGGCCCGCCGACGCCGTTGCCTGTTGCTGCAGCCACTGGTTGAGACTGTCCTCATCCGGTGTCTGTTCCAGCCGCAAGGTCAGTTCCACCATGGCCACATTCAGGGTCGGCACACGGATAGAGTCTCCGTTGATGCGCCCGGCAAGGGTTGGCAACACCTGCTGCACCGCACCGATGGCGCTGCTGGTAGTGGGCACAATATTCTGTGCTCCAGCCCGACCCCGGCGCGGATCCCGGTGGACATGGTCCAGCAGGGCCTGGTCCGAGGTGTAGGCATGGATCTCTTTCATCAACACCTGCTGCACCCCGAAGCTGTCATCCAGCCGGGCCAGCAGAGGCGCGATACAGTGCGTGGTGCAAGACGCCGCCGACATCACCGTGCTGTCGTCCCGGACGTCTTTATGGTTGACGCCAAACACCACAACCTGGTCCGCCTGATCAAACGGCACCGCGCCGATGATCACCTTTTTGGCCCCCGCCTGCAGATGGCGGGCGGCTCCGGCGTGGCTGCGAAAGTGACCGGAGCATTCCAGCACCAGGTCCACGTCCATATCACCCCAGGGCAACAATTCCGGCCTGGGCTGCTCCAGCAACCGCGGTGCCTGCTGGCCAATGCGCAACATGCCTTCGATCAGCTCTGCTGGCTCCGCCAAACGACCGTGGGTGGTGTCATAGCGGGTCAGGTAGAGCAAGTCTTCCGGGCGGCCTTTGTCATTGATCGCCGCCAGCGTAAACGGCGCCTGCCAACCCGCGCCCTCGCGCTCAGCAAGGGCACGGACAAAGGAGCGACCGATACGGCCGTAGCCGTTGATGGCAATTCTCATAGCGGTCTGACGTCGGACGTCTGACGTCCGACGCTAACAGGGGTTGTCGTCCGACGTCTGACGTCCGACTTTCGACCCGTCTCTATCAAAGCAATGACTCCACCGCTTCCTGCACCGCTTCGGCAGTAATACCAAAGTGCTTGAACAGGTCACCGGCCGGGGCGGACGCGCCGAAGCTGGTCATGCCCACCACCTTGCCGTCCAGCCCCACAAAGCGATACCAGTAATCGGCGATGGCCGCTTCTACCGCCACGCGAGCGCGCACGGAGGAAGGCAGCACGCTTTCCTGATAGGCCGCATCCTGCGCCAGAAATTCCTCCACACAGGGCATGGACACCACGCGGATGTTCTTGCCGGTGAGAGCCTGTGCGGCCTTCATTGCCAGCTCCACTTCGGAACCGGTGGCAATGATGATCGCGTCGGGGGTGCCTTCACCGGTCTGCATCAAGGTATAGCCGCCTTTCTCGATCTCAGCCAGCTGCTCACTGCCACGTTCCATGCAGGGCAGGCCCTGGCGAGAGAAAATCAGCGCAGACGGGCCATCCTGGCGCAGCACAGCCTGTTTCCAGGACACTGCAGATTCCACCGTGTCACAGGGGCGCCAGGTGCGCATGTTGGGGGTCAGGCGCAGGTTCGCCAGCTGCTCAATGGGCTGGTGAGTGGGGCCGTCTTCGCCCAGACCAATGGAATCGTGGGTATAAACCAGGATATTCGGCTGGTGCATGATTGCCGCCATGCGCACCGCGTTGCGAGCGTATTCCATGAATACCAAGAAGGTACCGCCATAGGGGCGCAGGCCACCGTGCAGGCACAGGCCGTTCTGGATGGCGGTCATGCCGAATTCGCGCACGCCGTAGTGAATATAGTTGCCGCTGGCATCGTCTGCGGTGACCGACTTGCAGCCTTTCCAGATGGTGTTATTGGAGCCGGCCAAGTCGGCGGAGCCGCCAGCCAGTTCCGGCAGCAACGGGCCGAAGGCATCCAGGGTGTTCTGGCTGGCCTTGCGGGTGGCAACCTTCTCGCCTTTTTCCTGACACTCACGGATATAGGCATCGGCCTGCTCGGCAAAATTTGCCGGCAACTCGCTGGCCATGCGGCGCTTGAACTCCGCCGCCAGCTCCGGGTACGCCGCCTGATAGGCATCAAAACGCTGCTGCCATTCGCTCTGCGCTTTGGCACCGGCTTCTTTGGCATCCCAGGCATCCTTGATGTCCGCCGGGATTTCAAACGGGCCGTGCTCCCAGCCCAGCTCTTTACGGGTCAGGGCGATTTCATCTTCACCCAGGGCGGCACCGTGGGAGTCTTCCTTGCCCTGCTTGTTGGGGCTGCCGAAACCGATAATGGTCTTGCAGCAAATCAAGGTGGGCTGATCCGTGTTGGCGCGGGCATTCTCCACCGCCACGGTAATTTCTTCCGGGTTATGGCCGTCCACATTGGGAATCACCTGCCAGCCGTAGGCGCGGAAACGCTCCACGGTATCGTCGGTGAACCAGCCTTCCACTTCACCGTCGATGGAAATGCCGTTGTCGTCGTAGAAGGCCACCAGTTTGCCCAGGCCCAGGGTGCCAGCCAGGGACGCCACCTCGTGGGAAATCCCTTCCATCATGCAGCCATCACCCAGGAAGCAGTAGGTGTTGTGGTCAACAATGGTGTGGCCTTCGCGGTTGAACTGGCCCGCCAGCATTTTCTCCGCCAGCGCCATACCCACGGCGTTGGCAATCCCCTGGCCCAGTGGGCCGGTAGTGGTTTCGATGCCCGGCGCATCGCCGTATTCCGGGTGCCCGGCGGTGGCGCTGCCCAGCTGACGGAAGTTCTTGATGTCGTCCAGGCTGACACCGTAGCCGGTCAGATGCAGCAGGCTGTACAGCAGCATGGAGCCGTGGCCGTTGGAGAGCACAAAGCGGTCACGGTCAGCCCAGGTCGGGTCAGCCGGGTTGTGCTGCATGAAACCGCGCCACAGCACTTCGGCGATATCCGCCATGC
>NZ_LWFX01001201.1:0-5250 GCF_001635175.1 Alcanivorax sp. HI0083
CCGGTATACTCAAGGCATCCGAGCGCTGGACCCACCCGGTGCAGAACTGGAATCTGACGCTGTCACAGATGGCCATCCACTTCCCCGAGCGCCTGGACAAATACATCAGCCTGTGAGGCTGCTGGCTGTGACACAGAGTTTTGAACACCCTCTGGCGTCGGTCTAGAACACGAGAGAACACGAGGGCCAGGTCTTGCCCCGCGAGGACGAACAACAGGACACCCATCAATTAGCAAATCTCTCACGCGCCTGATGGCCATTATCTGATGGCTGCCTGTCTATAAGGACAGTATGGTTTAAGTCATGGATCAGCATGGAGGCGACCATGACACGAGCGCGTTATCAGCAGATTTCCCTTGAGGAAACGCCGTATTACCACTGTATTTGCCGTTGTGTGCGAATGGAAGATCCGGGGTCAGACCTGAATGGCACTTACTTAAGTCAAAGTCTTTCCTGTTGCTGACCTGACCGGTTCCACTCCCGTTGTTTCGGAGGATGACCATTCTTTCGTATGTCGGCTTGTGCCTCATGCCTGGGTCGCGTCAGCAGTGGCGTGGGCTTTGACCGTCTTTTCACCGCTCTCGGCTCAACTCTTCCCGGACGGTTGCCCACGCATCGCAGTGCAATAAGCACCAAGAGTTCCACTAAATCTGCTTGCGAATAACCCGATGCCAGACGGCAACTCCATGCATTCCAAATCTGTAATGCATGCTTGAAGCTCAATGCTCGCGGGAGCACATCCGATAACGCTGCGGATTGCGCCATGAGAATGCGTATCAGGTTATACGCCAGCAGATATACCCACATCTCTTTCTCGGCCATCTCCGGTGTTTTGCACGTCAACGTTTCCATGCCCAAGGTGGTTTTGATATTCCGAATATCCAACTCCACATGCCAGCGGCTTCGATACAAGGCTTTCAGTGCTTCCCGTGGAACTTGCGTTGCATCATTCAGGGTAGTAATCAGGACTTTGCTCTCTAGCGCGACCTCCCGTATGACAATTTCAGCGGGGAGATTTCTGAAGTGTTCCGCAGACATCCAGCCTGGGCGCTGTACTGGCTTTTTGATTCGGATCAGATGATCTTTGCTCCCCAGATGCTTTCCTCGACGAAAATCTGTTGTCCGTTTCCTGCCGCCGTTTTGCTGGAAAACCACATCAATACCACGTTCAAGACATTCCGCCAGAACGTAGTAGCTGCCATACAGCGCATCACCCAGCAGAATATCGCCCTGTTCAAGGTCGGACAGCAAGGTGCGGAACAAGGCATGCTCACTGCCACCTTTGCCCTTATAGGGCCCCATCGCCGCGTTAATAACCATGCCGCTGGAGAGACAAGTGATTCCAACAATCCGGCTAATGGGAAAGCCTAAACCAGGTCACGGAACCGGGGTCAGGTCTTGCCCCGTGCCCCTCGAACTATCCGACTCACTCGCGAATAGTGCAAACCGAAGTAATCCCCTATCTCTCGCATACTGTAGCCCCCGCTTTCATGGGCGGCACGTATGGCGCTGTCTCTGTCACGATGTGAAGCTGCAATAACACCAAGCGGGCGCGCGACTTGACGACGCTGGGTTGAAGGCACCTCGGAAAGAGTGGCCTTGCTGTCCAGTTTGGCCACCATCTGGGCCACAAAGTCTTCACTGCCGAGATAGACCTGATTCTTAAGGGATTCCCAGGGATCGGGCTGGTCCTTTCCCTGTCTAACAAACTCCCTGTACGCCTTTATGGCTTCATCTCGGGTGCCTGAAAAAGCAGCGAGAATCCAATCTGCACTCACACCTTCAGGAAGCGCCTGAAGGCCTGCCGTTCCTCGATAACTGCTCCAGGGCCATTCTTGCGCCGTATGCACCATACGCGCCCTTACCGGGTTCAAGACGATGTATCTGGCCAATTCGAGCAGGTAGCTCTGTTTCTCCACGAGAACAGCCGAATATCGCCCCTGGAAAACGTGGCCACAACGGCCATGTTTGCGATTGAAATACTGTGAATAGCAGCCGTTAAGCTGGCGCATCCCCCTGCCCAGATTGCCCTCCGGGGTTTCCAGCAGGAGGTGGTAGTGATTACCCATCAAACAGTAGGCATGGCACAGCCAGTTTGCTTCACAGCATACCGTTGAGAGCTTCTCCAGGAAGGCGGACCTGTCCCCCTGTTCCTCGTAGATCATTTCCCGGCGATTCCCTCTCGCCGTCACATGATAAAGCGCACCGGCAAACTCAAGCCTCAGCGGTCTTGCCATCATTCATCTCCAACATCCCTGTCAGAGAAAAATACCGCTTCAACTGAAGCTTTAATGTCAGCTTGAGCTGAACTTCACGTCGTACCTTGACGCACGGGACAAGACCTGACCCCAGGTTTGCTTCTCACCTTCTTGCAACAGCGCCCTATTTGGGCAATCGCTCTACAAGTAGCATCGCGCAGCGTTTCATTTCTCTTTGTTCTGAATCGGCATCTCCACTTTGAGTCAAAGTGTCAGCCATTCTTTTTAAGTTATTAAAGAAGTTTTTGTGACTGTATTTTACTGAATCGGCATTCAAGGGGTCGCCGTAGTCAACGGCAACAACTTCGCCGCCTTTTATTATTTCAGAATTAAAACGGCAAACCGCGGAGGAGAAAACGCTGCCCTTTTTTATACCAGACATGCGCCTTTCCCACTCGACTGATACCCTTAGCGTATAATTTTCGCCGTCCACCCCTCTTTCATCGATGCTATCTTTTAGATATCCATAGAAATCTGACTTAAGCTCAGCTTCTCCAGGATAACTCTCTCCCACATCCGGACCAGACAATGAAAAATCACCTTCTTCAATCTTGTAACTCATCGCCTCTTTTTTTTCATTACCCGGCGTTGCTTCATAGGGCTCAAAGCCTGATTTTGATGCGCAAGCTGAAAGAAAAAGAAAAATAAACACAACAAATACCGCTTTCATAGTTTTTCATCACCTCTTGAATATAAATCTCAACCATAAAAAAACATCGGCAACATTAGTCGACAAGCCATCTCGAAAGAAGGAACACGCACGCATTATCCCAGGAAATATAAAGACTTAGCCCAACCCCAGACTTGCATCCCATCTAGTGGAGAAGAAGGGGACATGCGCACATTCAGCCCAGTTGCGACGGCGCAAACCGAATGCGACACGCTATACGGTGAGCAAAAACAGGCCCCCTACCCGGTCGAATCTCGGACTTCACACTATCTTGCCGCGCCCCTCACCACGCTGGTTTTTTTTGCGATGGAAGGGCCGCCCCATGACTGGAATGACCGCACTACTGATTTATATCCTCTGGACGCTGATTCTGGCGCTCAGTTACGCCACCTACCGGCTGCCGCTGGCACTCACGGGCAAGAAAGCCGCCAACCACTGGGAGCGTGGTGAGCCGGTGGATGATCCGGCGATTCTGGTGCGCGCCAAGGCCGCCCACCTGAACTGCCTGGAGAACCTGCCGCTGTTTGCGGCGCTGGTGCTGGTCGCCGCCGCTACGGGGCAGAGCGAGACCGTCAACGCGGTGGCAGGCTTTGTCGTTGCGGCTCGTATCGGGCAAAGCCTGGTGCATCTTGTCGGCACCAGTTTCCCGCTGGTGTTCATCCGCGCCAGTCTGTTCCTGGCTCAGGTGGCACTGATGCTGTATCTGGCTTTTGCGCTGCTGTAGCAAAGTGATGACGGCATGAGAACGAGGAAACCGGGAGCAGGTCTGCTCCCGGTTTTTTTACCGCTTCAGATACCGCTCCAGTTAACCCTCCAACAACCCCGCAAGCAGCGTATCAATTTCCGCTTTCAGTTCTTCGGCGATTAGGGGACACCCATAAATATATACATTCCTCAGGGTGTACCACCGGGCGACGCTGCCCCCAGCTTGGCCACATCTCGACCGGCTCAAGCTAAGCGTACATATCAAGCAGCTCGTTCATTCTCCGGGTTAGATCTTCACCCCATGACTGAGACTTCAATATGCTTCTGGCTGTTCTCTTTTGATTGCTTTTAATGTTTTGATCAGCGCCTGCATCCAATAGAATTTTTGCAGTATCGTATGACCCTCTGGCCCTTGGCCAAAAGTTCCCATTTGGGGCCGGTTGTCCAAATGCCCACATCAAAGGAGTAACACCAGATGCATTCTGAAAGTTCGGATCTGCCCCCGCCTCAAGAAGCTTTCTGACAATAGGTGTAAACCTGGAAATAACTGCATTATAAAGTCCAGCTTGAGGGCTGTACCCTAAAGAAAGAAAATAATCTATTTTTTTATAAAAGCCGGAAAAATCTTCCTTTTCAGGATCTTCTTGCTCTGTCGTTCTAGGCATGAAGCTTGATATAGGGCACCGCTTAACATAAGAGGCATCAACCTTAAATTCCTCAACAAACATTTTGAACAGTTCAAAGTTTTTAAAAATCCCAGCTCTATCTAAGCAAGAAAAGCCAAATTCATCTCGTTTTTGCAGATCTGCACCATGGGTAATCATGAACCTTAACCACTCATACAGATCATCATAAGACAAGCCATTCATTTGTGATTGGTAGTTAATTATTCCAAACCAAATTGTACTGTAATCACAAGTGTCGAGACTTTTGTTCAGGTACACCCCCTCTTCTATCAGCTGTCGAAGTCGGCTATCGTCATAATCCATCTTTTCAATTGATAATAGAGTGTATGGATTCTCTTCATCCTCACCCTGACTATAATTTAATGGGACATAAAGACTTTGAAGGTAAGCCTCGATCTCAGCTTGCCTTTTTCTTATTCCTGGTTTCATAGCTTAATCCCCCAATATGAATCTTTATATTTTCGAAGGAACCGATATCTGGAACCGGGGTCAGGTCTGAATGGCATTTTTATTATCCGCACCGTTCTTCGCGCAAATCCTGAATCTCTTCAAGAGAAAAATCCACGGAGGCTCCACCATTCAGCGACACCGACCAAACCTCGGAATTTCCATCCATGGTGATTACGGCGCTATTGCCTGATTCATCTTGCAGCTCAACCTGACCACTTTTGATGGCTCGCCTGAGGCTCAAAAAACTTGTATCAGAAGGGTCATCCTCAATAACCAGATCCGAAAGCGTTGCCGCTGTGATCAACCCCTCTGGACATGACTCGCGATGAGGAATCACCCTTTTTACCCCATAAACCCCTGAGAAGCTTTCAATCCTTGATTCCGGGAAAGGGAGACCTGCATTGGGCGTGACAGCAAGAGCAAAACGCTCATCCATGTTTTTCCCCAACTGAGAATAGAAAGCCACCACTTCCCCTGTATC
>NZ_LWFX01001202.1:0-3044 GCF_001635175.1 Alcanivorax sp. HI0083
TCATAGCCCGCTATCTGGAACGCCTGCTCCTGGGAGAGAAGGCCGCCGAGCCCACTTCCGAGGGGATTTCCATGGCGTTCCTGGCGGAAAACGGGTTTATCAAAGGCGTCTGACGTCAGACGTCGGACGTCAGACGCAAGGCCGGCTGGCAGAAAGTCTGCGGCGGCGGTGCGTTATTGACCGCAGATGAATTGAAGGCAGCAATTGTATGCAACTCAACAGTATTGAAGAACTGATCGAAGATATCCGTCAGGGAAAGATGGTTATCCTGATGGATGATGAGGACAGGGAGAACGAAGGCGACCTGGTGATGGCGGCAGAGCACGTGACTGGCGAAGCCATCAACTTCATGGCCAAGTACGGCCGTGGCCTGATCTGTATGCCCATGTCCCGTGAGCGCTGTGAGTTGCTGGATCTGCCGTTGATGGTGCAGAGCAATGGCAGTGGTTTTGGCACCAAGTTCACCGTGTCCATCGAAGCCCGCGAAGGGGTGACCACCGGGATCTCTGCCGCTGACCGTGCGCGCACCGTGCAGGCCGCCGTGGCCCGCAATGCCCGCGCCTATGACATTGTCCAGCCGGGGCATATCTTCCCGCTGATGGCCGAGCCGGGTGGCGTGCTGCGCCGTGCCGGTCACACCGAAGCGTCCTGTGATCTGGCGGCGCTGGCCGGTTGCGAGCCGTCCGGGGTGATCTGCGAAGTCATGAATGAAGATGGTTCCATGGCACGCCGGGAAGACCTGGAAGTGTTCGCTGCAGAGCATGACTTGAAGATCGGCACCATCGCCGACCTGATCCAGTATCGCGCCCTGAACGAGCAGACCATCGAGCAGGTGTCCGACCACGAGCTGGATACCTGGTACGGCGATTTTCGCCTGGTGGCGTTCCGCGACACCGTGGACGGGCTGACCCATGTGGCGCTGGTGAAAGGCGAGATCAGTGAAGACGAAGAGGTCACGGTACGGGTGCATCAGGTGGACCCGCTGCGTGATCTGATGAGCGCCAAGATGAATGGCCGCACCGGCTGGAACATGCACCGGGTGCTGGAAACCGTTTCCCAGTCGGATGCCGGGGTGGTGATTATTCTGGGGCAGGATTACGCCTCCAACGATATCGTCGAACGCCTGGATGCCTTCTTCGGCGGCACCGCTGGCAAGCCCAAGGGCGAGTCCCGTGCGTACCGCAACATCGGCACCGGTTCCCAGATTCTGAAGGCACTGGGCGTGCGCAAAATGCGCCTGCTCAGCTCCCCGATGAAATTCAACGCGTTGAGTGGTTTCGACCTGGAAATCACCGAGTACTTGGACGCGGATAGTTGAATGAGACGCCCGATGCCTGACGCCTCAGGCCTGATGCTTGCGATTTTAGCGTTGGGCATTGGGCTTTCGGCGTCAGGAAGCTAATCGAAACCACTGGACGCTCCTGCCTTGCCAGGTGCGACCAATGATCAGGACAAGACACATGCAAAACATCAAGACTCTCGAAGGTACTCTGAGCAACGTGGGTGGCCGTTACGGTATCGTGGTGGCGCGCTTTAACAGCTTTGTGGTGGAAGCCCTGCTGGACGGTGCCGTGGATGCGCTGGTGCGTCACGGGGTGAGCCGTGACGATATTGAAATCATCCGTGTACCCGGTGCCTGGGAAATGCCGGTGGCGGTGAAAAAGGTCATCGAGAAGCGTAGCTATGACGCGGTGATTGCGCTGGGCGCGGTGATTCGTGGTGGCACTGCCCACTTTGAGTTCGTGGCCGGCGAAGCCGCCAAGGGCATTGCCTCGGTTCAGAACAGCACCGGTACCCCGGTGGCGTTCGGCGTGCTGACCGTGGACACCATTGAGCAGGCCATCGAACGCTCCGGCACCAAGGCCGGTAACAAGGGGGCGGAAGCCGCCCTGTGCGCACTGGAAATGGTGTCGCTGTTTAAAGCCCTGTAATTCCAGGGGCGCGGCGCTGGGCGCAGGCGCCCGGCATCGTTTTCCGTTATCTGAGGTCGCATGAACAATCCATCTACACCCAGTGCCCGTCGCAAGGCGCGTCGTTTCACCCTTCAGGCGCTGTACCAGTGGCAGCTGGCCGGTGCTGCCGTGAGCGACATTGAAGCCCAGTTTCTGGCGAATCAGGATTTTGCCAAGGTGGACCGTGAATACTTTCATGATCTGCTGCACGGGGTGCTGGGCCAGGTGAAAGCGCTGGACGAGCAGCTCACGCCCTATCTGGATCGGCGTGTGGAAGAGCTGTCCCAGGTGGAAAAAGCGATTCTGCGACTCGGCGCCTTCGAGTTGAAGGAACGCCAGGATGTGCCTTACCGGGTGGTGATCAACGAAGGCATTGAACTGGCCAAGGTGTTTGGCGCAGAAGATTCCTTCAAGTACGTGAATGGGGTGCTCGACAAGCTGGCGCGCCAGTTGCGTTATGCGGAAGCGTCGGAACGCCGCCCCCGTGACTGATACCCGCTGCTAGCGTTGGCCTGCCCGTGCGTTCTGCGGGCAAGCCGCGTTATGCTTCTGCCATGACTGATCCTGCCGACTTCTCTNAATCGCCGCCGCAACCGTCAGTGTCTGGCTCCCTGGACGAATTCTCCCTGATCCGGCGTTATTTTCACCATCGTCAGGGGGGCTCCGTGGTGTTGGGCCCCGGTGACGATGGCGCCTTGTTGACCCCTCCCGCCGGCCAGCAACTGGTAATGACTCAGGATACCAGTCTGGTCGACCGTCACTTTCCCGCTGATATGGCCCCGGCCGATGTGGGCTATCGCTGCCTGGCGGTGAATATTTCGGATCTGGCGGCCATGGGGGCGACACCGCTCTGGTTTTTGCTCTCCCTGACACTCCCGGAGGTGGAGGCAGACTGGTTGGCAGGCTTTTCCCGGGGGCTGTTTGAGCTGGCCGACCAGGCTGGGATTAGCCTGGTTGGAGGGGATATCACCCGTGGTCCCCTGTCGGTCTCGATCCAGGCTACCGGGGCCGTGCCTCCGGGGCTGGCGTTGCGTCGTGATGGTGCCCGTGCGGGGGATCAGATCTGTGTAGGCGGCGTGACGGGGGCCGGCT
>NZ_LWFX01001203.1:0-5799 GCF_001635175.1 Alcanivorax sp. HI0083
GCCGCTGACGCCAGTGCAATCGGGCAGGAACCCCATCGTGACGAATACCGGCCACCAGGGTGCGCCGGGCATCCAGCATGCCGCGCCGGCTTTTCTTCATGCGCCGCTGATGCAGACTGGCCAGGCGCCGAGCCATGCGGCGCACCAGGGTTTTCACTTCCTGGAATTCACGCAAATGCCGAAACGGCACCGCACGCATGGTCTGTTCCCGCAACGCCCTCCCCTTGCCTGCACCATGCAGCAAAAACTGGCGCCGCACATGGCCGGCGGCCTGCTCACGCACTTCCCGTCGCCACTGGCGCAGCGCCTCCGCCCGCGCCTGGCGGGGCGCATCGCCCTGATCCAGCTGCAGAATGCGGTCATCCACCGCCCCCATCCCCATGTTCATCAGCAGGCGACGGGTATACAGGCCCTGCTGGGTAATCACCTCCATCTGGGTGAAATCCATTTGTGCTGCGGCCTCAGCCAGCCGCTGCTCCAGCTCGGCAGGGGTTTGTGCCGTCAGGTTGTCGTCGCCCGCCAGCCCATCATCGCCCTGGGAAGATTCACCCGCCTCGCCCGCCTCCTCAACGGGTTCGGGCATGGCGCTGTTGTTCGATGTGGCCGCCGCCGCGCCGGGCGTCACCGCAAAGAAACGCGCAAAGGTTTCCTCAAACGCAGGGCGATCGTCTTCGCGCTTCACCAGCGTCATCGCCAGGGCATCGTGAAAGCGTTGTCGCCCTTGATAGCCCACCAGTGCAGCCGCATCCATGCCCTGGCTGGCCTCGTCCGGCGATATTCGCAACCCCGCTCCCCGCAGCGCCTGCACAAATTCTGAAAGGCGACGGACCGGCATCAGCGTTTGCCCAGCTTGCGCAACCAGGCAGGCAACAGCTCCCGTGCCAGGGTCACGTCTTGCTCGGTTTTTAAAACCAGATTGAGCGTATCTGCCACCTGCTCCTGCTCCAGTGAATCCGCATGCAACAGCACCAGCGCCCGGGCCCAGTCCAGCGTCTCGGAGATAGCCGGCAATTTCTTCATGTCCTGCTCGCGCAGGTACTGAATGAACGCCACCAGTTGCTCGCGCAGTCGTGCATCCAGATCCGGCACCCGTGCCGCCACGATGTTCGCTTCCAGCTCCGCTTCCGGGTAGGGAATATACAAGTGCAGACAGCGGCGTTTGAGTGCATCGGACAACTCGCGCTGGTCGTTACTGGTCAACAGCACCAGGGGCTGGTGGCGCGCCTTGACGGTGCCCAGCTCGGGGATGGAAATCTGGAAGTCCGATAGCAACTCCAAAAGAAACGCCTCGAATTCCTGATCCGCCTTGTCGATTTCATCGATCAACAGTACCGCAGGTTCTTCACTGCGGAGTGCATGCAACAGGGGGCGCGGCTCCAGAAAGGTTTCACTGTAGAACGCTTCACCCAAATCCCCCAGGCGATCCATGCTGGCTTCCAGGCTATCCGTATCGGCCAGCATGCCACCGAGCTTGTCGCGCAGCAGTTGCGTATACAGCAACTGCTTGCCGTACTTCCATTCGTATAGCGCCCGGCTTTCATCCAGCCCTTCATAGCACTGCAAGCGAATCAGCGGCGCTTCCAGAAAGGCGGCGGCCGCTTTTGCCAGCTCGGTTTTGCCCACCCCCGGCGGGCCTTCCACCAGCACCGGCTTGTGTAGCTGCGCCGCCAGGTACACCGCCAGCGCAATGCGCTCGCTGCAAATGTAACCCTGCTCGGAGAAGCTGCGAATAATGTCTTCGACGGAGTCGATACGGGTTTTCATGGGCACTCCTGCACAACCTTGCCAAGGCACAGCGAAAGCCAGACCTTGCCTGAGCCAGACAGAGTAACGCAGAGCACGACGGGAGACACTGGCCAACCACGACACAACACCGACAGGAAGCGGCGCAGGACAACGCGGTGAGCGAAAAGGAATCAATGAACGAACACGCAGAGCGCCGACCGGGGCGTTAATGCAGAGTGATGTTATCCGCCAGCACCACAGGGGCGATCTCGCTGACGTCCTCGACAATGGGGTCGCCATCCATGCTGGACACATCAAAGCGAGCCGAGGTGACATCGCCATCAATCATGTCGGGAATGGCATCGAGAAAGGCGTCCACATGCTCGGAGCCAAAATGGATTTCCAGCGCATCCAGGTTCGACCACTGCTGCCACACCATAATCACCCTGGGCGCATCCGCCTGCAGGTATACCTCATAGGCCAGACACCCCCGCTCTCCCCGCGACGCACTGGCAAGCGCCTGCACCAGCGCCAACGCATGGGGCTGTTCGTCTTCTTTCACGGGAAAGGAGCCTTTCACTATGATCATGGAGGGTCACTACGCTGGGAAAACGACCATTGTAGCACAATCGAGCCAACGCTGCCCGGACCCTGCCTGTTTTCAGCACAGGGCTCGACTACAAACTATCGCAGAACTGCACCGAGTCGGAGACCGGCACCCGATCCACTCGGGCCTTGTTTGCCGCGATATCCGGGTCCTCGTACCCAAAGCTGATCCCCAGCACGATGGCCGTACTGGACGGGATCCCCAGCATTTCCCGCACATCGTCAGGATAGTAACGCATGCTGCCCTGGGCGCAGGCGCCCAACCCATAGGCACTCATGGACAGCAGCAATGACTGCACGTACATGCCCACATCCAGTCCCACGGTGACGCCGAACTCCCGCTCCATGCCAATAAACGCCACATGGGGCGCATCAAACAACTCGAAATTGCGCAATTCGGCACGTTGCCGACCAGGACGGTCTTCGCGGGCAATGCCCATGCTGCCGTACAGCGCCATGGCGCAATCCACCTGGCGCTCCCGGTACACCCCCTCGAAACGCGGCAGGCTGTCATAATCCGGAGCAAAAGGGACGCCCTGAGTAACCTTCTCCACCATGCGCTCGCGCAGCGCATCGCGCACGGCACCGGACGCTACCCACACTTTCCAGGGCTGGATATTGCAGTTGGAGGGAGAGCGCTGGGCAAGCGAGAACACCGCGTCCAGCACCTCCTGAGGTACCGGTTTGTCGGTAAAGCCGCGTACGGAGCGGCGCTGAATCATGGCATCAGCCAGGGAAATATCGTGGGCGGTCATCAAGGGCTCCTGTCAACACTCGCTCCGAGTCTACCGGGGCGGAGAGACAGACACGATGACCGTAGCGATCAGGCCGCTTGTTCGGACGCGTCACGCATGGCCTGGCAGATCTGGTCGATCACCGGTGCAGCCAACTCCATGCGGCCGTCGCAGCCATCCACCCCAAAGCGCCGGGCGCAGTCAGGACAAAGCACATTGAACACCAGTTCTTCGCCGTGATTGCGAGCCGGCAACACTGCCCAGTTTTCCATCCGGGCCTGCTGGCCGATACGGTGATAATAATCCAGATTGACCTCACCACCGGGTTCAAAATCAAAGGTGGCAGGACAACGGCTGCAATTGAGCCACATGTCGTACAGTGCTGCGGCGTCGTACGGATCCTTGGGATCAAAAGACATCGCCACCTCCTGTGGCAATCGGCAGCAACGTTGCGGTATTAACGTTGCTGAGTTCGCGACCCTTTTTAGTGCATTTTTCGGCACAAACCCACGAATCACGTCACAAACCGCCATTTCATAGCCGATTACCTACCGCCATCTGCCTGCCGCCCAGCGCCATCATTTCCAGCTGCAGGCAGGCATGATCCGCCAACACACGGCGCGCAGCGGGGCTACTGTCGAGCATGGAAATGCCGGCGCCGAACATGATCGCAATGGCCGCTTGCGCCTCCTGTTCTGCCGGCACCTGGNCCCGCCCCTGGCTGGCGACCGCCTGACGCACGTCTTCGGCCAGCTCGTCCACCAGCAACTGTAATTCGCGCTGAATTCTCAACCGGTAGCGATCATGGCTACCCAGACGCTGCTGCACCAACAAGCGAAAATCATTGCCGTTCTCAGCAATATAACGGGTAAACCGCCCGACCAGCTCCTGCACCGCCTGGGCCGCACCGATTTCGATCATGCTGCGCCGCTCGTACTCCATGGCAGAGCGCAACCGAAAGCAACAGGAGTCAATCAACGCCAACCCCAGCGCCTCCATATCCGGAAAATGGTTATACAGGGAGGTGGCAGCCAGGCTGGATTCCCGGGCCACTTCACGCAGCCCCAGGCTGTCCAGACCACGCCCGCCCGCCATCAAATTTCGTGCGGATTCCAGAATCCGCTCCCGGGTTTGCCGTTTCTGGCGCTGTCGCGCTGTTTCAGCCATAACAGTATCACTAACGAATGTTAGTTAAATAATCCCATAAACGACGGCCACGGCGCAACAACGCAGCGGTTACAAAACAATCTTTGACAAACACTTGTTAGCTGGAAGAGAATTCACCTTACAGATGTAAGGCCGAAGACTTGGCACACGGCCTGATCACGGCGCATGATCAGACATGCGCTACAACACAACCTGCCTGCCCGAGCAGGCAGCAAGGAAGCACAAGGGGAAAGCAATGAACTATTTCGTTACCGGTGCCACCGGGTTTATCGGCCGATTTCTGGTTGGCCGTCTGCTGAAACGCGACGATACCCGCGTTTTTGCCCTGGTCCGCTGTGGCTCCGAGTACAAGCTGGATGCCCTGCGCAGCCGGCTTGGCGTGGATGCCGACCGTCTGGTGGCCATCCATGGCGACATCAACGAAAAACTGCTGGGCGTGAGCAAGCGTGACCAGGATGACCTGAACGGGCAAATCGATCATTTTTTCCATCTGGCCGCCATTTATGACCTGACCGCCGATGAAAACACCCAGCGCTACACCAATATCGAAGGCACGCGGCAAACGCTGAAACTGGCTGAAAAAATTCAGGCCGGCCGTTTTCACCATGTCTCCTCCATCGCGGCTGCCGGCCTTTACGACGGCACCTTTACCGAAGACATGTTCGAGGAAGCCACCGGACTTGATGACGCCTACCTGCTGACCAAGCACGAATCCGAAGCACTGGTACGCCAGGAAAGCAAAATCCCCTGGCGCATCTACCGCCCTGCCATGGTCGTCGGCCATTCTGAAACCGGGGCCATGGACAAGGTGGACGGCCCCTATTACCTGTTCAAGTTCATCCAGAAGCTGAAAGACGTATTGCCCAACTGGATACCTCTGATCGGCGTGGAAGGCGGCCACTTCAACGTGGTGCCGGTGGATTTCGTGGCGGACGCCCTGGACCACATTGCCCACCAGGCTGACCACGATGGCCAATGCTTCCACCTGACCGCAGACCGCAGCTACAGCCTGGGCGAGATCATGGACATCATCGCCGGCGCCGCCCAGGCCCCGCGGGTGGCCTTGAAGCTGGAAAACCGCCTGTTCGATGTGGTCCCGGGCTTTGTTCGCAAGGGCGTCAGCGCCCTGACCCCCAACCTGCTGCTCAATGCCGCACTGGACAACCTGGACATCCCGCCCTCGGCCATGAAGTTCCTCACCTTCCCCACCGAGTACGATAACAGCCGCGCCAAAGCGGCTCTGGAAGGCACTGGCATCGCGGCACCGGAGCTGGAAAGCTATATCCAGCAACTGTGGGATTTCTGGGAAAACCATCTGGACCCGGACCGCGGCGAGCGCAAGGATGAACTGCAACCGCTGCCCACCCTGCCCGAACGGGTGGAAGGCAAGGTAGTAATGGTTACCGGCGCCACGTCCGGTATCGGCAAGGCCAGCGCGCTGAAGCTGGCTCGCGCCGGCGCCACCGTGCTGGTGATTGCCCGCACCGCCGAAAAACTGGAAGAAACCCTGCATGAAATCGACCAGCTGGGCGGCACCGCACAGGCTTACAGCTGTGATGTGTCCGAC
>NZ_LWFX01001204.1:0-3468 GCF_001635175.1 Alcanivorax sp. HI0083
GGTAAACATGTGGGCAATGATCAGATGATTTCGCTGCTTTCCGAAGCTCGCTACCGATTCTTCTGCGATATCGATTACAGCCAGGAGCGCATTGTGGTGACCGACCTGGTAGCCAGTTATCGTGCAGAGAGCTTTGCGCAGGACGATTTGCAATTTGAAGTGGGGCTGATGGATTTTAACAAGTACGGAGCGGACCTGATTTTTCGGGTAACCAAACAACCCAGCGGGCAACTGGTGGTGCTAGCCAAACAGGGCTTCGTGTTTTTTGATCACCACAACCACGGCGTGATGCCCGTGCCCGATGACTTCAAGGCAAAGTTCCCCGGTATTGTCTAAGGCGCTACCGAATACTCCCTGCGGACGGTTACCCGTTTTCCGTATCCGCCGGTAATTCCAGCAACTCGCTGAGAAAGTCCTCCCAGACGGCATAGATCATGAAACGCCCCAATCCTGAAAAGCTGCGAAATCTCACGCCGGGGATCTCGGACGCCAGACCACGGGCACTACCGATAGAGATAATCCGGTCGTCTTCACCGTGCCAGTGAAGCACAGGAATGGAGATATCCCCCAGATCCACTTTCCAGGGAAACTGCAGACGCAGGTATTCATCGATAAGAATTTTTGCGCCCTGGAAATGGCTCCGCCGCATACACTTGATTAAACGGCCCAGTAGATCCGGATTACCCAGCACGTCCTGATCATGCTGACAGAGCGATTTGGCCAGCTTGGCAAAATACTTTTCCGGCGCATGTTGCACGCCGCGCAAGCCGAGCCGGCCCATCAACACAAACAAACGTGGGTCGCGACGAAAAAGCCGGAGGAACATCTTGTGTAAGCGGTCCAGTTTATCCAGCTCAAAATGCTCAATGGGGACGGTGCTGGCAAGAATACCCAACCGCTCAAAAATTTCCGGATGCGTAGCTGCAGCGCAGAGGGCATAGGGACCACCCCCACAATACGCCGCCATCGGCGGCCGCTGAATTTTCAGGTGCTGACAGAGGGCCAGAATATCGTCAGCAAAATCCCGAAATTCAAAGTTCTTCTTGTAGGTAGAAATGCCATATCCGGGGCGCACGATCATGATCATGCGCAAACCTTTTTCCCGGTACCAGCCATCAAAAAACGTATGGTCGGGCACCGCAGCCCCCAGGTTATCCAGCGTCAGTACCGGGCGCCCACTCGGATCGCCATACTCGTACCAACTGAGTACCCGGCCGTCGGGTAACGACAGTGTAAATTCCCGTTCAGCCTGCACATGCGGCAACCGGGCTGCCTGCACCAGGGCATGCCCCATGGCCTGACTGACCAATTGCACCTGGCTACTGGCGTTGAGCTTGCTCATGGTGGACTTGAGCTGGGTGCGGGCCGTGTGCACGCTGATATTGAGCAGCTCGGCACTCTGGTTCAGATTGCCCACTTTACACAGCAAGTGCAGTAGACGGGATTCGGCATGGGTAATATGAAAGACGGACCGGAGCATCTCCGGCGAGGGCGTCACCATGCTCTGCCCGGCCAACACCCAGACAATGGTGCGTACCTGGGAAATGCTGCCTGGCGCATCGGACTTTTCCACCGGCAGGCAGAGTAAGGAAACCGAGTCCTGCTGGGAGTTGAGAAGCTGCGTTTCCCGCCCTGCTTCCAGTGAAATTACCCGCTTCAGGGACTGGCGCAGTTCCCGATCACTGAACTGCAAAGACCCGTCCGGCAGAATCTCCAACGGCCCACTGGACAAGGCCTGTTCCGCTACCGGGTTGCATTCGAGCACACACATTTGCTCATCGAGCATCAGCATGGGCCAGGGCATCTGGTTGTACATGTCGTTGAGGATACGGGTGCGGTCCTCTAGTGCATGCATATACGCACTACTGCGCACGGCGCGATCCAGATGATTGATCAGTACTTCGACTTCGGCAGGCGTTCTTCTGCTATCAATAGCGATACTCACCGATTCCGGTGATGGGCCTGAGGGAACATCTGTCCAGCTGGTAATGGTATCGACCAGATCCACCCAGTCGCCCGGGGAAAGCGCCGTCTCGTAAATCTGACCAATCAGCTCGTCATTATCCGTGTCATTCACCACCACCCCACCTACCCGACCACGCCTCGTCATCACCATAATAGGAAGGGGGTATCAGAGGGGCAAGCGATTCAGTCCACCGTTCGCCTCATTCAATCGCCCACCAAGGCATGACTTACAGCGCCATCCCCGTACACCAGCCATTGGCCCACGCCCACTGGAAGTTGAACCCGCCCAGCTGCCCGGTCACATCCAGCACCTCACCAATGAAATGCAGCCCGGGTACCGTTTTGACTTCAAAGGTTTTTGAGGAAATCGCATCGGTGTCCACCCCGCCCAGGGTCACTTCCGCCGTGCGATAGCCTTCCGTGCCCGAGGGTTTGAACGCCCAGCCTTTCAGCGTCGCAGCAACACTTGCCAGCCGTTCATTGCTGAACTGCTGAAGATTGCCCTGCCAGCCGAATTGATCGGCCAGTGCAGCGGCCAGACGCTGGGAGAAATACTGGCGCAGCCAACGCTCCAGGCCACGATTAGGGTGCTCTCGCCGCTCCTCCACCAACTGCGCAAACGGGTCCGCCACCTGGGGTAACCAATCTACCGTCACTGGCTGTCCCGGCGTCCAGAAGCTGGATACCTGCAACATGGCAGGCCCGGACAGGCCACGGTGGGTAATCAGCATGGGCTCGGCAAAGGATGCACCTGCGGTTTGCGCCACCACATCGGTGCTGATGCCAGACAGGGCGGCCAGCCAGGCCTTGTCATCCGGTTGCAGGGTAAACGGTACCAGCCCGGCACGGGTGGGCAAAACGTCCAGCCCGAACTGTTCCGCCAGTTGGTACCCGAAGCCGGTGGCACCCATGGTGGGGATCGACAGGCCGCCGCAGGCCACGACCAGTTTTGTACACTGAACGCTGCCCCCACTGGTGCTCAACGCAAAGCCTGATGCCGTTTGTCTGACGCGCCGAATATCAGTCTTTAAGCGGATCTCGGCTCCGGCCCACTCACATTCCGTCAGCAGAATGCCAAGAATATCTTTGGAGGAGTCCGCACAGAACAATTGCCCCGGCGCTTTTTCCACGTGTTCGATGCCGTGACGTTCCACCAGCTCCACAAAGTGCCAGGGACTGTAACGCTTGAGAGCCGATTTGCAGAAATGCGGGTTAGCGGAGACAAAATGCTCCGGTGTGGTATTCAGGTTGGTGAAGTTGCAGCGACCACCACCGGACATGAGGATTTTCTTGCCAGCCTTGTTGGCATGGTCCAGCACCAACACCCGATGGCCCTGATACGCTGCCGTGGCCGCACACATCAGCCCGGCTGCGCCAGCACCGATCACGACCACATCTACCTCGGTTGTGCCTGCCCCTGTTTTACCTGACATGAAACCACCAGCCTGAATCCGGCCGGCAAGGATAACGGGGATGCACCGCCGGTGCCATCGGTGTGGCTTG
>NZ_LWFX01001205.1:0-4861 GCF_001635175.1 Alcanivorax sp. HI0083
ACGCCTGCAGTACCTGTTGGCCATCACTGCTCTCTTTTTCTCGCTGATGGTTGTTCTGCGCGCCGTGTTTTATTTCGGCTTTTCCCCTTTATCCGGTGATAGTGACATTGCCACCGACACCATTCTCACCGCCTGGGGCATTGGCCTTCGCTTTGACCTGCGCCTGGCCCTGCTGCTGATGCTCCCGTTGGCCGCACTGGCCTACCTGCCCTGGCTGAACTTGTTACGCAGCAGCATCGCCCGCTTCATCGGCCATGCCTACCTGCTGTTCGCCCTGTTGTTGCTGGTGCTCACCTATATTCTCGACTTTGGTCACTACGCCTACCTGGCCGACCGGCTCAATGTCACCGCGTTGCGTTTTCTGGAAGACACCGCCATTTCCACCCAGATGGTCTGGGAAAGCTATCCAGTGATCTGGATTACCCTGGGCTGGCTGCTCACCACCGCGCTCACCTTCTGGGCCGCCCTGTGGATTGAGAAAACCTTGCTCGGCCGTCCGCAAACCCGCATTGCCAAAAGCCAGGCCACATTCGGCTTTTTCGTCTGTTTCACGCTGTTCTTCTTTGCAATTCTGGGCCGGGTTAGCGACATCAATATTCTTAACCCAATCCCGCTGCGCTGGAGCGAAGCCTTCGCCACCGGCAACAAGGCGGTCGGATCATTGGGACTAAACCCGGTGCTGTACTTCTACGACACCACCCTGATCCCGGCCTCCCCCTACGACAAGGAAGCAGTGCAGAAGTACTACCCTGTCATGGCGGATTATCTGGATATCCCGCCAGCGCAACGCCAGAACCTGAACTTCGACCGCGTCGTCGATGTGCAAAGCCATAAGCTCGATTACGATCGACCGCCCAACGTGGTATTCGTGATGCTGGAATCCCTCGGTGCCAGCCGGGTAGGCGCCTACGGCACACCGTTTGATCCCACCCCCAACCTGGACAAAATTGCCAGCGAAGGCTGGTTCTTCAAACATTTCTACGTGCCTGTTACCGGCACCGCCAAAACCATCTGGGCGACCTTCACAGGCATCCCCGATGTTGCCCCCACGGAAAGTGCCAGCCGCAACCCTCTCACCAGCCATCAACGCATGGTACTGAATGAATTCAAGGGCTACCGCAAATTCTACTTCGTCGGCGGCAACGCCGGCTGGGCCAACATCGACGGACTGATCAAGCAGAGCATTGACGGGATAGAACTGTACGAGGAAGGCGATTGGAAGGCCCCCAACGTTGACGTTTGGGGCATCTCCGATCTGGAACTGTTCCGCGAATCCAACCAGATCCTCAATGATCTACCGGACGATCAACCCTTCTTCGCCTTTATCCAGACCGCCGGCAATCACCGCCCCTTCACCATCCCCGAAGAGAACGGGGATTTCGAAGTACGCGATATGCCGGAAGAAGAGCTGGCAAAGCATGGATTCCGTAATCCAGCGCAATACAATGCGGTACGCCTGCTGGATTACAACGTGGGCGAATATATGAAAATGGCACAGGCCAGTGATTACTTCGATAACACCATTTTTGTGTTCTTCGGCGATCACAACAACCGCATTACCACCATCCCACACATGCCACCGGCCATGGAGAAGTTGGGACTGGAGAGCAATCATGTGCCGCACATGATTTATGCGCCCGCTTACCTGAAACACCGTGTTATTGAACAATCAGTGGGGCTAACCGATGTGATGCCAACCATCGCTGGCATGCTGGGGCTGACCTACCGCAACACAACTCTGGGCCGTGACATTCAAAGCCCGGCGCCGGAAGGCGATCGCGTTAACTTTGTGGTGATGCAGGAAGGTCCACGCCCCGTATATGGCGCGCTGACCAAGGATTACTTCGTGCGCATGAACCACGACGGCAGCAATGCCACCCTCCACGACCTGCACAGCGACGACCCGGAAACCGACCGCGCCGAACAACACCCGGAAGTGTTTGAGAAACTGTACGAGCTGGCCCGCGGACAATACGAAACCGCGCGCTACCTGTTCTACGACAACGTGGACAACAAAGACGACAAGGCGCAGCAATAAGCATTGAAGCAACGCTTGATTTCTGACGCCACAAGCTCGACAACAGCAGGTGCCCCCCGCGCCTGCTGTTGTCAGCGTCAGAGACTGTTTTTTCTAGTCATGCCGGCCCATCACCAACCCCGCTAGCCGGGTGACCCAAACTCCGGGCAAGAATCGTGTTACCGCGACCATCAGCTTATACAGGGCACCGGGTACCACCACCGCTTTCCCCGCCATTAGTCCCTGCAATCCTGCAGCAGCTACCCGATCCGCTGGCATCATCGCCTTTTCCAGATCCGGATCCATTTTTTCACGGGCCAGAGAAGAAAATTCGGTACGCGTGCCACCCGGACACAGTGCCGTCACCACCACACCAAACGGTTTCAGCTCTTCGTGGAGTGCTCGACTCAAGTGCAGCACCGCAGCCTTGCTGGCCGCATAGGTGGCCATACCGGGAATCGGAAACCAGGCGGACACCGAACTGACATTGAGAATCCAGCCCCTACCTCGCTCTGCCATGGGCGCAGCAAACAATCGCGTCAGGGCCAGCAGGGCACGATCATTCACATCCACCATGCCGAGCTGCTCCTCCAGACTCATTGCCAGCAAGGGTTTCTGGAAGCCAAAGCCGGCGCTATTGATCAGGATGTCCACCAGCAGGCCACGACGGGCCACTTCATCAAAAAGCATTTGCGGCGCCAGCGGATCTGACAGATCCAACGTGATCACCTGCACAGACACTGTTGACAGTTCTTCTGCCAACGCATTCAAGCGTTCGGTACGTCGTGCCACCAGAATCAAATTACAGTCAGCCGCTGCCAGCTGGCGTGCCATTTCTGCGCCAATACCACTGGAGGCGCCGGTGATAAGGGCTGCTTTTCCTGAAAACATTATTTGCTCCAGCTTCTAGCTTCCAGCATTGATCGTCCTGCGGACGATGCCGTGCTACGCACGGTTCGCGCCTCCAGTGGCGCTCCTACAGCGGCTTCGTTGAAATGCAGGAAATCGGGAGCTTTTGGCATTTCCCCATCCAATTGAGCGTAGCTCGTAGCTCAATAACAAAAAACCCGGCACAAGGCCGGGTTTTTTGTTGGTGCGGGAAGCAGGTTTTTACAGCTTGCCGTCCAGCTCCGGTACAGCTTCAAACAGGTCAGCCACCAGGCCGTAGTCAGCCACCTGGAAGATCGGGGCTTCTTCGTCCTTGTTGATAGCAACGATGACCTTGGAGTCTTTCATACCGGCCAGATGCTGGATGGCACCGGAGATGCCCACAGCAACGTACAGGTTCGGAGCGACGATCTTACCGGTCTGCCCCACCTGCATGTCGTTCGGTACGAAGCCTGCGTCAACGGCAGCACGGGATGCACCCACGCCAGCGCCCAGCTTGTCAGCCAGCTTGTACAGGATTTCGAAGTTGTCGCCGTTACCCATGCCACGACCACCGGAGATCACGATCTCGGCAGAGGTCAGCTCAGGACGGTCAGACTTGGCCAGCTCTTCACCCACGAAGGAAGAAGTGCCCGCGTTCTTGGCAACGTCCAGGGCTTCAACAGCAGCGGAACCGCCTTCTGCAGCTACAGCATCGAAAGAAGTACCACGCACGGTGATTACTTTCTTGGCATCAGAGCTCTTCACGGTAGCGATGGCGTTACCGGCGTAGATCGGACGCTTGAAAGTATCCGCGTCGATAACTTCAGAGATCTCGGAAACCTGAGCCACGTCCAGCAGAGCAGCGGTGCGCGGAGCAAAGTTCTTGCCTGTGGTGGTAGCAGCAGCCAGAACGTGGGTGTAATCGGCAGCCACTTCAGCAACCAGATCACCAACGTTTTCAGCCAGCTGGTGCTCGTAGGCTTCGTTGTCAGCACACAGGACCTTGGAAACGCCATCAACCTTGGCAGCTTCTTCGGCAACAGCGCCACAGCCTTTACCGGCAACCAGTACGGTGATGTCGCCACCGATAGCTTTGGCAGCAGCAACGACGCTCAGAGTGACCTTGTTGAGCGCGGCGTTATCGTGTTCGGCGTAAACTAATACACTCATCAGATCACCTTCGCTTCGTTCTTCAGTTTCTCGACCAGCTCGTCTACGGAGCCAACGATGATGCCAGCCTGACGCTCGGCGGGTGCTTCAACGCTAACGGTGGTTACACGCGGAGTCAGGTCAACGCCCAGATCAGCAGCGGTCTTGGTGTCCAGCGGCTTTTTCTTGGCTTTCATGATGTTCGGCAGAGACGCGTAACGCGGCTCGTTCAAACGCAGGTCAGTGGTGACCACCGCCGGCAGGTTCAGCTCTACAGTCTGCAGGCCGCCGTCGATTTCACGGGTCACTTTCACCTTGCCGTCAGCCACATTCACTTCGGAAGCGAAGGTACCCTGCGGCATGCCAGTCAGAGCAGCCAGCATCTGGCCAGTCTGGTTGTTGTCACCATCGATGGCCTGCTTGCCCAGAATAACCAGCTCAGGCTTTTCTTCATCAACGATGGCTTTCAGCGCCTTGGCAATGCCCAGCGGCTGAACGTCTTCGTCAGTTTCGACCAGGATGGAGCGGTCAGCGCCCAGAGCCATAGCCGTACGCAGCTGTTCCTGAGCGGTCTTGGGACCGATGGAAACGGCAACGATTTCGGTAACCACGCCCTTTTCTTTCAGACGCACCGCTTCTTCTACAGCGATTTCACAAAAGGGATTCATGGCCATTTTAACATTGGCGAGATCAACACCAGTGTTGTCAGCCTTCACGCGAACCTTGACGTTGTAGTCAACGACCCGCTTGATAGGTACAAGAACCTTCATAGGATCCTCGGAATGTTCCATTGGGTGACTTGTAGAAGGAGGCGACATGACGCCG
>NZ_LWFX01001206.1:0-4734 GCF_001635175.1 Alcanivorax sp. HI0083
TTTCCTCGCCATCCATGGGGTGGGCGGGGTCTTTTTCCCGGGTTTGCGGGGCCGCATCGTCCGGCGGGGCGGTGTCCGGCAGTTGCTCGGCCGCCCAGGCCAGGCCCGGGGTCAGAATCAGTGTTTTTAGTATTGTTTTCATGGTTCTGATCATAGCGCTGTCGAGCGAAAGGGGGAATCGGTTCGCACTTTTATCGCCCTGTTGAGTGTCAAGGCGGGTCAATACGCGGGCGACAGGGTGAAGAGCCATTGAGGCAACCTCCGAAACGGGTATGCTGATGCGCTTGATCTAAAAAGGCGGTAAGACCTGCATGGCGCAACACGATGCACAACCATTGGCGATGGCCTGCTGGGATTTGTCCTGGCTGCTGCAGCGCGATATTCGCGATGGCGCCTATGCTTCGTTGGAGCGCGTGTTGGACGAAACCCAGCAGCGGGGTTTCAATGCCTTGCGCCTGGACCCCTGCCCCCACCTGATCGCGACCCCGGAAAGTGGCATCCATATGGATCGCTGCGAGCTGATGCCCCAGGGGCTGCCGGCGACCGAGGTGAAGATACGCCATCAACTTCAGCAGGTGCTGCAGTCGGCCCACGAGCGGGGGCTCAAGGTCTGGCTCAGCAGCCGCTTTATCAACGACAGCCGTGCCCGCCGTTCCTTTGTGCGCCGCCCGGAAGATTTTGTCAGGGTGTGGAGTGAGACCTTGGCGCTAATCGAGCAGTGGGGATACCTCGGTGACGTAGCCGGGCTGGATTTCTGCTACCAGTTTCCGTCCTTGCCTTATGCCCACGGGGTGGCCCGGCGGGTATTCAAGCGTTCTCCGGAACGGCCGCTGCCATCGCACTGGTCCCCTGCCGCCGGGGAGCGGCTGGAAGATTACCTGCGCGAGATCCCCCGTGCCCTGCACGCCCTGTTCCCCTCGGTGCCGGTGGGGCTGAGCACCACGGTGGCGCTGAGCGAGCAGTTCCGGCAGCTGGATACCAGTGAGCTGGATTTTCTCGATTTCAGTGTCTGGCTGGATGATGACCCGCGCTACCGGCTGGCCAGCGGCGAAGCCCTGCCTGCCTCCGGCCTGCTGGGCAGGCTGGCCAACCCCATGAAGCAGCTGCTGCTGGATGCCGGCGGCATGCACTGGCAGCGACGGCTGGAAGATCAGTTGCAGCGGCGCATGGCATTCACCCGCCTGCGCCGCCTGCAACCGGTGATAAGCGAAGGTTTTGTGCGCCAGCCACCGCATCTGCGCAAGCTGCCCACCGGGTGGGCGGATCTGCATGAAATGATGGTGGTCAATGCCCTGACCCAGGGCGTGCAAGCGCTGACGCCCACGTCGCTGGCGTGCCCCGGTTACCCCTGGTTATGGCAGGAAGAGGAATACCTGGCGCACCTGAATCACCTGATTCTGTCTGGCTCGTCGTAGCTGGACGCTACCCACCCCAAGCTTACAACGCAGGAAGAATTTGTGATTTGCCATTACGGCAAATAGCGCGCCCATCGTGTTTGGGCGCGGTGCCGAACGTTGCAGGTCTGGGCGGCCGGGGTTCGTGTTGTAGCTTGGGGCGTGTAGCGTGCGGCGCCTCTCTTTCCTACACCGTTAACGCCTTCAGTCGCTGCCGATAAATCCGTGCAAACTCCTCCGGGTCCTTGCTGCCCTGCCCTTCACTGTGGTCGGACACCGGGCCGGCCAGGCGAGACAGCCAGAAACGCAGGGCCGCCACGGCCAGTGCTTCGCACAGGCGGCTGTGGTCCACGCTGCGGCCTTGATCCCGGTAGGCAGATAACAGGGCCAGTTCCCGTTCGGGTGCAATCTGGCCATGGGGGTCCACACACCAGTCGTTGAGGGCCACCGCCAGGTCGTACTCCGGGTGGTCCAGGCAGGCATTGTAGAAATCCAGCAGGGCGCTGATCTGGCCGTCTTTCCACAACAGGTTGTCGCGGAACAGGTCGCCGTGGATCAGCGTGGTGCCGGCGGGCTGGGCCAGCCAGTCGTGCAGCAGGGCGGCGGCGGTGTCGCGCTCGGCCTCGGGTAGTTTGTGCAGGTGGTCGGCAAAGCCGTGCAGGCGCTCCCGTTCGCTGGGCAAGGGTTGCAGTGCGGCGGTGTCGCTGGCGTGCAGCCGCGCCAGCAAGGTGCCCACTTGTCGGCTGCGATCCGCATCCACGGCAAAATCGTGCTGGCCGGGCAGACGTGGCATCAGCACTGCGGGTTTGCCCGCTACCGTGATCTGGTCTTTGCCGTCGGCATCCGGCAGGGGCGCGGGGACCGGCAGGTGCTGTTCCGCCAGCTGCTCCAGCAGGGTCAGGTACGGTGCCAGGGCCGGCGCGCTCAGGGACTCGAACACGGTGAGCACCAGTGGGCTGGGCTGGCCATGGCGATCGCCGGCCTCGATCAGAAAGGTGCTGTTCTCGATGCCGTGGCTGGCGGCGTGATAATCGCGCAGCTGGAAACCGAACGGCTCCAGCACCTCTGCCAATTGGGCGGGGCTGAGCGGGGTGTACACCGACATCACAATCCTCGTTGTTGATGAAAAAAGGCCGCAGATGACCAGACTCTGCCCGCAGGCAATGGTATAACAGGCCGTCGATGCGTATCAGCAAAGCGCATAATCCCAACAATAACAAAAGGACGACAGACAATGCGTTACTGGATGCTTTTCGGGTTGTTGTTCAGTCCCGCTCTGTGGGCGGACCCGGTAGCCCATTATCAGGATCAGCGTTCTGCCTATGTGGCCGGCAACCTGATGCACCTCAATCTCGATTATGACAGCCGGGAGGTAACCCCCACCGGGGTTGGCCTGCGCCTGGGCGGCATGGTCAATCCCTACTGGGGGGTAGAGCTGCGCGCGGCCACCGGGCCCTCGCCGGACACCTACCGGTCGGAAAACAGTCGCAACAAGGTCGACTATAGCGTGGACCATGTGGGCGCGTTGCTGGCCACGGGCCGTTTCCCCTTCAAGTCCCCGGTGAAGCTGCCCTATGTGGAGAACCTGTTCGTGCAGGGCTTTGCCGGCATTGCCGATGTGAAAGTGAAAACGGTGACGCGCAAGTGCAACGCCCTGGGCTGCCGTGATGATACCGCCCGCAATGACGACACCAGCCTGGCGTTCGGGGCGGGCGTGGGTTTACGCACGGAATTCAATCTGGGGCTGACCCTGGAATACATGCAATACATTGATGAAGAGTACCTGACCGTCACCGGCATCGAAGGTGGCCTGGAATGGTATTTTTAGACAACGCCTGACGCTTGAAGCCTGATGCCTGAGGCAAAACCGGTAATGCCAAGCCCGCAGAAGATGCGGGTTGTCTGGTGTTAGCGTGTTGCGTTTGGCGTCATGCGTCTGGCGATCAGCATAAGGAGACCCCATGAATCCAGTTGTTTTTGAGCGGGCAACAGTACGTGCCCTGATGACGTTGCCCGGTCCGGTGCTGGAACGTTTTGCCGTCGGACTGGAAACCCACAGCCGCTCACACCTGGATTCGCGATTGCGTTTTCTGCTGGCACTGAGCGGTGCCAAGCCGACTCTTAATTCGGGCACGGTGGAGCAAGCCCGGCGTAATTACCGGGACATGATTGCGCTGTTGGATGTGGCGCCGGTTCGCCTTCCCGTGGTGGTGGATCATCAGGTCACAGTGGATGACGGCAGCCAGATTCTGGTGCGCCGCTACCGTCCGGCGAATGCGCCCCGAGTCGCCCCTGCCATTCTGTTTTTCCATGGTGGCGGTTTTACCGTGGGCGGCGTGGAAGAGTACGACCGGTTGTGTCGCTATATCGCTGACCGCACCGATGCGGTGGTGTTGAGTGTGGATTACCGGCTGGCCCCGGAGCACCCTGCCCCGGCCGGCATGGATGATTCATTCGCCGCCTGGCGCTGGTTGCTCGACAACACCGCCCAGCTGGGCCTGGACCCGCAGCGCCTGGCGGTGATGGGCGATAGCGCCGGTGGTTGCATGAGCGCGGTGGTCTCTCAGCAGGCGAAGCTGGCAGGGCTGCCTCAGCCGGCGTTGCAGGTGTTGATTTACCCGACCACCGACGGGGCCCTGGCCCACCCTTCCGTGCAGACGCTGGGCCAGGGCTTCGGGCTGGACCTGCCCTTGCTGACCTGGTTTCGCGGGCATTTCATTCAGGACCCGGCGGTGATCGAAGATTATCGGGTCTCGCCGTTGCGCAACCCGGACCTGGCCGGTCTGCCCCCGGCAATCATGATCACCGCCACTGACCCGTTACGCGACGAAGGGCTCGAGTACGCCGAAAAACTGCGCGCCGCAGGCAACGCCGTAACTTCGCTGGATTACCCAAAACTGGTGCATGGATTCATTTCCATGGGCGGGGTGATTCCGGCAGCCCGCAAGGCGTTGAATAATATTTGTGATGCCACCGCAAAGCAGCTTTAAGGCAGTGACGAGCGGCTAGCTGTTAGCCACGAGAAAAAGATTTAACTAGTCGCTCGAAGCTAGTCGCTCGAAGCTGCTTTTTCAAAACTCCCCCACAAACTGGTTATAAAACTGCCGCGCGGTGCGCCCGGAGCGTACGCCCTTCTCCATGGAAAAACGCCGGGCCCGCACGTGCAGTTGTTCCCGGTCACGCACCTCGCCGAACAGGTGATCGACGATCTCGAAATACTGCGCCTCGTTGATCGGATAAAAACTCAATCCCAGGCCAAACCGGTCGGACAGGGAAATTTTTTCTTCCACCACATCGCCATGGTGCAGCTCCCGGTTCACCACCTGGGTCTGCTCGTTGT
>NZ_LWFX01001207.1:0-579 GCF_001635175.1 Alcanivorax sp. HI0083
GGCCATGGCGATCGCCGGCCTCGATCAGAAAGGTGCTGTTCTCGATGCCGTGGCTGGCGGCGTGATAATCGCGCAGCTGGAAACCGAACGGCTCCAGCACCTCTGCCAATTGGGCGGGGCTGAGCGGGGTGTACACCGACATCACAATCCTCGTTGTTGATGAAAAAAGGCCGCAGATGACCAGACTCTGCCCGCAGGCAATGGTATAACAGGCCGTCGATGCGTATCAGCAAAGCGCATAATCCCAACAATAACAAAAGGACGACAGACAATGCGTTACTGGATGCTTTTCGGGTTGTTGTTCAGTCCCGCTCTGTGGGCGGACCCGGTAGCCCATTATCAGGATCAGCGTTCTGCCTATGTGGCCGGCAACCTGATGCACCTCAATCTCGATTATGACAGCCGGGAGGTAACCCCCACCGGGGTTGGCCTGCGCCTGGGCGGCATGGTCAATCCCTACTGGGGGGTAGAGCTGCGCGCGGCCACCGGGCCCTCGCCGGACACCTACCGGTCGGAAAACAGTCGCAACAAGGTCGACTATAGCGTGGACCATGTGGGCGCGTTGCTGGCCACGGGCCG
>NZ_LWFX01001208.1:0-2250 GCF_001635175.1 Alcanivorax sp. HI0083
GAAGCAGACCCACAATTTCGAGCACCACACTTTCACCAACGTGCTCGACAAGGACCATGACATTGGTTACGGCATCCTGCGCATGTCAGAAGACCAGGAGTGGGAACCGCGCTTCCTGTTCAACCCGATCCTGGCAGGCATTCTGGCGACCTTCTTTCAGCACTTTGTGGCGATCCAGAGCCTCAAGCTCGAGGACTACCTGATCTACAAGACCAAGACCAAGGAAGAGCTGAAAGCCGAGTTCAAGCCGACCTGGAAGAAGATGCGCAAGCAGCTCTTCAAGGACTATCTGCTGTTCCCGGCCCTGGCCGGCCCGTTCGCGCCCTTCGTGTTCGCCGGTAATGTGGCAGCCAACCTGGCGCGCAACCTGTGGTCTTCCCAGGTGATCTTCAATGGTCACTTCCCGGAAGAAGTGGAACAGTTCCCGGAGTCCGTGATCGAAAACGAGACCCGTGGCCAGTGGTATGTACGCCAGCTGTTGGGCTCTGCCAACTTTGAAGGCGGCCGTCTGATGCACGTGATGAGCGGCAACCTGAGTTTCCAGATCGAGCACCACCTGTTCCCCGATCTGCCGGCGCACCGTTATGCCCGCATTGCGCCGGAAGTCCGTGCCATCTGCGAAAAACATGGCCTGCCGTATAACACCGGGTCTTTCATGAAGCAGTCCCTGAGTGTCTGGAAGCGGATCTTCAAACTGTCTTTGCCCAACAAGAGCAAGGATGACAGCGGCAAGGGGCCGCTCAATGGTCTGCGTGCCAAAGTGGTGTCTCTGACCCGTGAACCGCAGTCAGAAACCCGCAAGGCTGCCTGATCGCTTCAAAGCGGTTTGATCTCCTGGTTCGGGCCGGTCCTGCGCTGGTTCCGGCCCTGCCATCCTTATGCTACTCTCAGTGATTCTGAGAGTAGCTTTTTTTGTATTGGGGACAAGGCAACGCATGGCAGAAATGACGGATTCCGGTGTGCTGTTACGGATGGCCTACAAGGCCATGGTAAAAGCCGGTATTGATGCCGATGCCGTGTTGGCGGAGGTTGGACTCGACAAGTCCATTTTGCAGGTCCCTGACCTGCGTACCCCCCATGATGCCCAGGAATGGTTCTGGCAGGCGCTGGAAAAAGTGTCTGGCGATGAACATATCGGGTTGCATCTGGGTGAACATATTCCCGTCTATAAAGGCCAGGTGCTGGAGTACCTGTTTCTTTCCAGTCCTACCTTTGGTGAAGGCCTGAAGCGAGCGCTGGATTACCAGCGCTTGTTGTCCGATGCCGCCCAGGGCGAATTGTTCGAGGAAGGCGATCGGGTTTTCCTCAAGCAAATGATCTGGAGTCATCGTCTCAGTCATCTCAATGAATGCATGATGATGGGCGTGATCAAGTTTTTCCGCTTCGTTACCGATGATGCGTTTGAACCGGTGGAGGTGCATTTTGGCCACGCCCGCCATGCGGATCAGTTGGAATATGAGCGTCTGTTCGATTGCCCGGTGAAATTCGACATGCCCAGCGTTGGCATGTATTTCGATGCGAAGGTGATGACCTTGCCATCCGCCCATCACGAACCAGAGCTGTTGCATCTGCACGAGCAACTTGCCAGTGAACAGGTTGCCCGGTTGGAAAAACAGGATCTGGTCGCTCAGGTGAACCGGCTGATTGGTGAGCTGCTGGAATCCGGTCACGCCAACCTGGAAGAGGTGGCGGAACGGTTGGGAATCAAGGCGCGCCAGTTGCGTACTCGCCTGGCGGATGCCGGCACCAACTTCAACCAGCTGGTGGCCGATTACCGCTGCCGTTTGGCTAAACGTTTGCTGGCCGGCACTGATGAATCCATCGATGAAATTGTCTACCTCACCGGCTTTTCCGAGCCTTCGACCTTTTACCGTGCATTCAAACGCTGGGTGGGGATGACCCCGATTGAATATCGTAAGTTGAAAGCAGAAGAAGATGCGATGGGGTAAGGCAATAGTCCGCTTGAGTGAAATAAAAAAGGCGCCAATGGCGCCTTTTTATTGCGTTATCGCTTGAGCGTCGCCTGTTTAAAGCACCATGGCCGCCAGCCACCCGGCGGCAATCAGCGGCAAGTTGTAGTGCAGGAAGGTCGGGATAACTGTATCGCGAATATGGTCGTGCTGGCCGTCCGCATTCAGCCCGGCGGTGGGGCCAAGAGTGGAATCGGAGGCGGGGGATCCCGCGTCACCCAGGGCGGCGGCGCTGCCGACCAGTGCTGCCGTGGCCAGCGGAGAAAAACCCAGCGCCAAG
>NZ_LWFX01001209.1:0-2138 GCF_001635175.1 Alcanivorax sp. HI0083
TTCGTGCAGCCTCATCCGGTCAACGAAGGGCTCGGATACCGTTCAAGTTTTGAGAGAAATGCTGGCGGGACCTATCTACATCACAGGCTCAGGGCCTCAGGTCGAATACGGGTTGCCCGCCAGCAGTGGCGGAAGGGTAGCAAATCCTTCCGCCGGAGAGACACAAGGTCGAATTAGCCTGAAAGGCGTAATCCGACAAGGCCCGGTACGTGGAGTGCATCGTGTCATGGCTGTGTTTGATTTGGTCTATGGATGGATGTCGGATTACGTCCTTCGGACTAATTCGACCTACCGGGCTGGTGGGTTGCTGTGTAGCGCTCGTTTGCAACAGATTGAAAAAGATGCGTCATTGCGGGTGATAATCACGGATCTCAGTATCCGTTTGTCGCTTAATTGTCACCGTTCATGACTAGATTGCCTCGAAATTAGTGCTTTTTACCCGTTGGATATCCTGGAAAACGGCTTATAATGCTCCCCCGGCTAAGTAGTGTGACGAAAATCACAGTCTTATGGCTAAGAGGGACTTTGCCGTATTTAGTTGGCCCTGCGGTCGCATGGATGGACCTGTTATGACGAACAAGTATCTCTATTCCCCTGTACACCGGATGGTGTCTCTGTCGCGTACGGCCAAGCGATTGGTCATGCTGAGCGCGGATGCGCTGGCGGCGCCCCTGTTGCTGTGGCTTGCCTACGGACTGCGCCTGAATACGGTCACTCCTGATGTCACGGATCTGTGGTTGTTGGTTGCCGCTCCTCTGGTGTTGTTGCCTGTGCTTTATGGCTTTGGCTTCTACCGTTCGGTGGTCCGTTATCTGGGCGCTGAGGTGGCGTGGTCTATTCTGATCGGCACTACCTTGTCTGTGGTATTGCTGGCTGCGGCGGCCTATATGGCCTCGGCCTCTACGCCGCGCTCGGTGTTTATCATTTTCTGGACTCTGTTGGTGCTGTATCTGGGCGGTAGCCGTTTCATGATGCGCCGCTTCCTTTACAACGTGCTGGGCAAGCGTGTTGCCTGTGAAGCAGTAGCCGTATTCGGGGCTGGTGGCGCTGGTGCCCAGCTGGTGTCCGGGCTGCTGTCTTCCGCAGAATTACACCCCCAAATGATTGTGGATGATGCTCCCGGCAAGCAGGGCACGCTGCTGTGTGGTGTGCCGGTGGTGAGCCGTAGCGCATTGGAAAAAGCGGTAGAGGGCGGTGCTATCCGAACTGTGTTGCTTGCTCTCCCCTCCGAGAGCCGGGCTACACGAATGGAAGTGGTGCGGTGGCTGGAAACCCTGAATGTGCATGTGCAAACGGTACCCTCGTTTGCGGATATTGCCACCGGCAAGGCTCGCTTGGAGGAAATCAAGGAAGTCTCCATCGAAGACTTGCTGGGCCGTGATTCAGTGCCGCCCCGGGCGGATCTGCTGACGCGCTGTATCAGCGGCAAGCATGTGCTGGTGACCGGTGCGGGTGGCTCCATTGGCAGCGAGCTGTGTCGGCAAATTCTCAAATTGCATCCTTCCAAACTGGTGCTGCTGGATCAGAGTGAGTTTGGTCTTTACGCCATTGAAAAAGAGCTGCGGGCGGCGGCGGGTGAGCGTAACAAGAGCATTGAGGTTGAGGCGGTGCTGGGTTCGGTGGTGAACCGGGGTCTGATGGAACGGCTGTGTCGCGAGCATCGGGTGGATACGGTATATCACGCGGCCGCCTACAAGCATGTGCCGATTGTAGAAGCCAACCCGTCTGCTGGCGTGCGCAATAACATTCTGGGCACGCTGGAAGCGGCACTGGGTGCAGAAGCCGCCCAGGTTAAGCACTTTATTCTGGTGTCGACGGATAAGGCGGTGCGCCCTACCAATGTGATGGGGGCCACCAAGCGTTTTGCGGAACTGGTGCTTCAGGCCATTGCCGCGCGGGGCTCGGAGACGGTGTTCTCCATGGTGCGATTTGGCAATGTTCTCGGCTCGTCCGGTTCGGTGGTGCCCCTGTTTCGTGACCAGATTCAAAAAGGCGGGCCGGTCACCGTGACTCACCCTGATGTGATTCGCTATTTCATGACCATTCCGGAAGCTTCCCAACTGGTGATCCAGGCGGGTGCCATGGCCCAGGGCGGTGAAGTCTTTGTGCTGGATATGGGCGAGCCGGTGCGCATTGTG
>NZ_LWFX01001210.1:0-3306 GCF_001635175.1 Alcanivorax sp. HI0083
ATCGACAGCATCAGCCCCACATCTCCCCAGCACATGGCTTCTACGCCCATGATGCCCATCATGTTGCTGCCATTTTTGATGCCGTCGCTCCCCCCGTCTTTCTTGCCTCCAGCACGGGGCATGGCCGCCATCATCTGCGCAACCGGCTTGAGCTCTTCAGGCGTATCACAGTGTTCAATAGCGTCGTACTTGCGCGCGATGGGACGAAAAACGCCGCTGGCCAATTGCTGCGCCATTTTCTGGGTTTGTGTGAGCTTTTCCGGCAATTCCAGATTAATCATGTTCTTCTCCTACACCATCAGGCTGCCGTGAAGCACGGCAATGCTGCGCAAGTTCCGGTACCACATTTCCAGCGGGTAATCGCGAACGAAGCCCGCTCCACCAAACAGCTGGATGCCGTTGGTGCCGATTTCCATGGCCTTCTCCATGCACAACAGCTGCGCCAGATAGGCCTCCTTGTGGAAATCCAGGCCCTGGTCGGCCCGGCTGGCGGCACGTAGCATCATCAGCCGCATCCCTTCGATCTCGATGGCCATGTTAGCCACCATGAATGCCACGGACTGGCGCCAGGCAATGGGCTCGCCAAAGGCCTTGCGTTCATTCACGTAGGGGATCGCGTATTCCATCACTGCCTGACAGCAGCCCACCGCCAGCGCGCACTGGCCGATGCGGGACAGGCCCAGCAGCCGGTCCAGATCGAAATGGGCCAACCGGTCGGCCTCGGGCACGGTCACTGATTCCAACGTCAGCGTGGCCGGTTCTGCACTGCGCAGCCCCATATACGCCTCGGCCTGAATGGTCAGGCCGGCCGCGTCTTTCGGAACGATAAAGGCGGATACCTCTCCCTTTTCCGCCGCCACCACTACAAACCACTCACATTGCTCGGCCAACGGCACCAGGCTCTTCACTCCATTGAGCACCACTTGCCCGTTTGCAGTTTGTGCCGTGGTAGCGGGAGAGGAAGGCTCGAAAGTGGCGCGCGGCTCCGTCAGCGCGATAGCCGCACCGGTAAAGGTTTCCGTGGCCATGGCAGGCAACCAGCGTTCCTGCTGCTCGTCGCTACCGAAATCCACCAGGGCGTTGACGGCAGCCATGGGCTGCAAGGCAGCCAGGGTATGAGAAATATCCCCCTCGGCCAGATCTTCCACTGCCAGCGCGTTGGAGAGCGGCGAACGTGGCATGCCCACACCGCCCAGAGCTTCCGGCATGGGCATCAACGCCAGGCCAAAACCGGCGATGCTGTTTAACAGTTCACCATTCGCCTTTGCTGCGTCATCCGCTGCGCGCGATTGCGGAAACAGGGAATCACGCACCATCTTGCGCATTCCTTCACGGGTCATGCGCTGTTCTTCGGTTAATGTCAGGTCAAAAAGCGGTGTGGACATACAAGGGCCTCATCCCGGCAAGCAAACGATTGTTTGAACAACAGTTTGTCACTGGCTGTCTACCACCGACAATGACAGGTCTGTGACCCCGGACGATAAAAACGGTAAAGTTGACTAAAAATACAACAATCATTCGGCTAGGCGCCTGTTGCCCGTGTTAACACTGATACCCAAAGATCCCCCGGAGCGCGCGGTCCGGTTAAAACGCCAAGTCATGGCGATCTATTCCTATTGTTTATTGTGGGCAGGCACCTTCATTGGTGTGGAACTCACCGCTTTTGAACCCAACACACCGCACCTGACCTTCTTCGCGGTGGTCTTTGCCATCAACGGGCTGTTCTATCTGCTTATTCGCAGTGGCGTCAGCGACCGCTTTGGCGATCCCAGCCTGACCATCCTGCAAATGGCCGTGGGCATCCTGCTGACCACCACTATTCTGCATTACTCCCGCGAACTGCGCGGCGCCATGCTGAGCATCTACTTTATGGTCATGACCTTTGGGGTGTTCGCACTGGACCGCCGACGCATGCTGCTGATGGCGGCCTTCACCCTGCTTTGCTTCAGCGGGTTACAGATCTATGAATGGATAAACGCTCCCCAACAGGCGATTTTCTCCTACCTGATCGGGCACTGGATCATCCTGACCCTGGGTCTGGGCTGGTTTATCTATATGGGTGGGTATATCCACAACCTGCAATTGCGGGTACGAGAACAACGCGAACGACTGCGCGAAGCCCACGACCGCCTCAGTGCCATTGCCGTGCGCGACGACCTGACCGGACTCTACAACCGCCGTCATTTTCTGGAACGGCTGGAAGAGGAAATGTCCCGCGCCGCGCGGGAGAACAGCCCCCTGCACCTGGCCATTCTTGATCTGGACCACTTCAAGCAAGTCAACGATACCTACGGCCACCACGCCGGAGACGAAGTGCTGCATCGCTTTGCACAACTGGCTTCCCAGGGATTACGCAAGTCTGACCTGTTGGCCCGCTATGGCGGGGAGGAATTCGTGGTGTTGTTCCCCCACACCAGCACCCAGGCCTGCCTGGCCGCACTGGAGCGCTTGCGCCGCCAGTTCTCACAACAACACTATTCCTTCACAGCAAACCTGAGCAGCGAATTTTCCGCCGGGCTCACCCATTACCAACCCGGCGAAAGCGCTGAGCAATTTATCAAACGTGCGGACAGCGCCCTCTACGAAGCCAAGGACCTGGGCAGAAACCGCATCGAGTTAGCCAGCTAGCATCCTGCCATCGGCTCGCGGAGAGCCCGCTGTGCCGGGCACAAATCCGGCATTCGACAGGCAAACGCAACAGGACGGTGGAGGCCCGGCGCGTCTATCGGTATGCTTGCTCGCCACCGGGAGAAAAGCATGTCAGAGATTACCAATCCAAGCCTGAAGAACACCGTCCGCCAGCATTTCGCCAGCCTGGGCGAAGACGCACCCACCTGGACGGAAATTCACGGCATGCTGTGCGCCCTGGCCGCTGGCCCGCACGAAGCCGGAGAAACGCCCCCGGTGGATTACGCCCATGAGCTGGACATGCCGGTTCCAGACGACGTGGCCGCAGCACTCGACCAGCTGCGCCAGCGCCTGGTTACCCAACTGCTCGGTGGCGAAACGGTGAACCTGCCTTGCCTGCTCGACCCCTACCAGGAAGAAGATGGCCAGGATCTGGCAAGCTGGTGTGCCGGCTTTATGACCGGCGTGTTCGTGAATGAACCGCTTTGGTATGAAAACGACGAAGAAACCATCGTTAATCTGCTGTTGCCCTTTATCCTGATTTCCGGCCTTGATGAAGACGAAGAACTGGATGCCCTGTGGGACAACACCCAGGTCGTCCGGCAGATGGCCCTGGGTATCCCGGAACTGATCGAAGAGCTGTTTCTTTGCTTTCATGGCCCGGATGAAGGTGGCGAA
>NZ_LWFX01001211.1:0-920 GCF_001635175.1 Alcanivorax sp. HI0083
GGGTGCCGTAACGGCCGCCCACAATCAGGATGAAATAGTCACTGGTTTCGATCAGTTTCTGGATCACCGGCAACAGGGTATTGCCGTCCGCCGCCGCACTGTCCAAACCGGTAGGAATCAGCCCGTGCTCCAGCATCGGCAGCATCAGTGCCTGGCGCGCTCCCTGCATATCGGGAAACGTGGCGCTGATAAAGACTTGATAGCGTTTGTTGGCTGTCGCGCTCACCCTGATCGAGACCTCTTTCTTTGTAATTCCGGCCCGCCGGGCCGTGCCTGTGGAGGGCTATTAAAGCGCCTGACTGCCCTGATCACAAGCCAGCCCAGTGGCCCGGGAGCCCAGCGCAGGCGAGACATGGGACATTTAACCGGTTCGTGCTAGCCTGAGCCCAGCCTATAACGCGGCCGGGGCCGCTATAATGGCGGGTCGCACGGGCAGGCAGACGGGAGCCCCGGGCACTCCACTCTCAAAGCTTACAGGAAAGGGACGCCATGCAAACCATTGCCTTTTACAACCTGAAAGGGGGCGTAGGTAAAACCACCACCGCAGTCAACGTGGCCTGGCATGCTGCCCGCTGGAAACATCGCACCCTGCTCTGGGACCTGGACCCGCAAGGGGCCGCCAGCTTTTACCTGGGAGTGGACGATGGCGATGGCTACAAGGCCGCCAATCTGATCAAGGGCAAGCAGCCCATTGGCCGCCTGAAGCGGGAAACCCGCTGGGCTAACCTGGATGCGATCCCCGCCGACCTGTCCATGCGCAATGCGGATATCAAGCTGATTGAGAATGGCGGCGCCAAAAACCGTCTGAAGCAGCTCATTGCCCCGCTGGGGGAAAGCTACGAACTGGTGATTCTGGATTGCCCGCCCACCCTGAGCCCGGTGGCGGAAAGTATCTTTGCCGCGGTGGACTACCTGTTTGT
>NZ_LWFX01001212.1:0-2436 GCF_001635175.1 Alcanivorax sp. HI0083
GGTTCAGCGTCCCTTCTTCGCCAAGTACAACGAGGAAGCCACCTGGCTCAACCATCTGGAACCGGCCTTCGGCGAAGACAAGTTTTTCTTTGAAGACGAGCTGGCGGAGATGGAGAGCGAGTAAGGATCAGTTGATAGTGGATAATTGACAGTTGACAGCTACGCGGAAAAGCGTGGAATTGATCTGAAAGTAAAGAGGCCGCATCCAAAGTTTGGGCGCGGCCTCTTGCGTTTAGGTCTAAACCGACCTCTTATCGCGTCGCTGTCAACTTTCCACTATCAACTTTCAACTGCTTTTCCTTACCGCTGAATGACAGCAATAATGAATTCACCCAACTCAAGGAGAGTCCGATGAAGAAAATTCTCGCCAGTGCATCTGCTGCCGCTCTGCTGACCGGTTGTCTTGGTCAGAACGCCCTGTTCGATACTGTCCAGGACTGGAATGCCACCGCCACCAACAACAAATTCGTCAACCAGGGCATCTCTTTTGTGTTCTGGTGGGTGCCGGTTTACGGCCTGTCGTTGCTTGGCGACATCATCATTTTTAACTCCATCGAGTTCTGGACTGGCACCAACCCGATCAGCAAGGAAGGCGCCAAGGTCGCAGGGACCACCGAGACCGTGACCGACGGGTTGGGCAATGAAGCCGAACTGACCTACCACGCAGACGGCTCCATCACCGTGGTGGCCGCTGAGGAAAGCTACACCCTGATCAAACAGGACGGGAAGGTCATCAAAGTGCAGGACGACAAGCGCGAAGTGCTTGGCTCGGTGATGATGTAAGCCAAACCCAGGCGTTGTCGCCGAAGGCATAAAAAAACCGAGAAGCGAGTTACGAGAAGCGAAATGCAAAACCGGTTTTAGCTTCTCGTAGCTCGTAGCTCGTAGCTAAAAGCAACCTTCCATTCCGCCGCTACAACAACCGCGACAAGGTCACCAGCGCCTGCTCCACCCGGTTGTCCCACTTCACGGCGCAATTCAGCCGCAGACAGTTGGCGAATTTTCCGGAGGCGGAGAATAACGAGCCGGGCGCAAAACTCACCCCGGCTTCCAGTGCCTTTTCCATCAGCTCCGTGGTATCCACTTCTCCCGGCAATTCCACCCACAACACGAACCCTCCCGCAGGCCGGCTCACCCGGGTCTGTTGCGGAAACAACTGCGTCACCCGCTCGGTCATTCTTGCCACACCCCGCGCATGCTCACCGCACAGCTGGCGCAGAAACCGGTCGTAATGGCCGCGTTCCAGATAGCGTGCCAGCACCAGCTGTGAGGGTGTGGCCACCGATACCGTATTGATGAATTGCAGATGCTGGGCCTTTTCCCGATGACGCTCCGGCGCCACCAGCCACCCCACCCGCAGGCCTGCAGACAGGGTTTTTGACGAAGACGAACAGTAATACACCAAACCATTTTTATCCCAGCTCTTCACCGGGCGAGGTCGGGGTCCGCTCAGCGGCAGATCCCCGTAGATATCATCTTCCACCAACGGCACCTTGTGCTTCGACAACAACGCCAACAGGGCCTGTTTGCGTGCGTCGGAAAGCCTGACCCCAAGCGGATTGGAAAAATTCGACACCACCACACAGGCCGAAACTTTCCACCGGTCCAGCGCCAGGGTCAGGGCTTCCAGGGAAATCCCCTCCACCGGGTCGGTGGGAATTTCCAGTGCCTTCAGGCCCAGCGAATCGATCACCTGCAACAGGCCATAATAGGTGGGCGATTCAATCGCCACGGTGTCGCCGGGTTGGGTCGTCAGCTTGAGCGCAATGGCCACGGATTCCTGGCAGCTATTGGTAATCAGCACATCCTCCGGGCTCACCTCACACTGCAGCCCCGCCAGCCGCCGGGCAACCTGGGTGCACAGCTCCGGCGCCCCGGGCGGAAAGGCATAGCCCACACAGCGACGTCGTTCTTCACGCAGCACGCTGTGAAACATCCTTTCCATGGTAGCCACCGGCATATATTCCGGCGCCGGCACCGCCGCTCCCAGGTTCACCACCGACGGGTTATTCACACTCTGCAATATCTGCAGCACCCGCTCCTGGCCGGTAATCCGTCGCGGCCGCCGACTTGCCGTGGTCACCCGGGGGGCCTCGCGCACCACCGGCGGCTGGCGCACGTAGTAACCGGATCGCGGACGGGCTTCCAGCACACCACGCTGCTCCAGCTCCCGGCAGGCATTCACCGCCGTGGACACACTGACCTGTTGCTGCTCCGCCAGCACCCGCACCCCGGGCAGGCGACTGCCCACCGGGTACACCTGATCCCGGATCAGGACCTGCAGACGATCCGCCAGGCTTTGATACAACGTCATGAGATAAATACCCGATACAGTTTTTCGCATAACAACCAGTACAGATTACTATCCTTACAATCTGTACCGCTTCAATATTATTTTCTTATATCTGTATTGGCATGCGTTGTCCATCTAGTCTG
>NZ_LWFX01001213.1:0-3078 GCF_001635175.1 Alcanivorax sp. HI0083
CGCTACCGTGGTGGGGCTGGGTGCCTGGGTGCTGGGCATCGGTTCGGTGCTGTCTTTTAACCTGTGGCAGGACAATACGTTCCTGGCGGGTACCTTCTTCGACAACATGGAATTCCTGTCCACCACGGTGATGTTGCCGCTGGGTGGCCTGTTGATTGCCATCTTTGCGGGTTGGGTGATGAAGGAAACCCATGCGCGCAAGGAACTGGGGATCAAGAACTTCAAGCTGTACCTGGTGTGGCGCGCGCTGGTGCGGATTTTCTCTCCGGCGGCGGTGGTCGCCTTGTTTGTGTATTCCATCTGGAGTGCCGTGGCGCCTGCCGATGAGGCTGCCCCGGTGAAGGAACCGGAACCGGTTGCGCCGGCGGCCTCTGAAGCGCCGGGCGTGGCGGCCGGGGCCGAGATCCCTGCGCCAGTGGCAGAGCCCGCGGATGATGCTGAAGACGGTGAGGTGCCGTCGGCGCCGCTGGAGCCAGCACAATGAGTGATGCCATGATTCACGTGGAAGTGACCTATGCGTTGCCGGAAAAGCAGCGTTTGATAGGCCTGGATGTGCCTGAAGGGACCACCATGCTGGAGGCGGCCCGGTTATCGGGTATCGACGAGCAATTTGCCGGCCTGGAGCTGGGCAAGGCGTCCATGGGGGTGTTCGGCAAGGTGGTGGCGAACCCGGCGGGGCATGTACTCAAGGCGGGCGAGCGGGTGGAGATCTACCGCCCGTTGACGGCGGACCCGAAGCTTAATCGCAAGAAACGAGCAAAAGAAAAAGCCTCTGCAGACAAGGGCTGAGAGGCTTTTTTTATAGCGTGGCCGGTCAGCAAGGGGGCCGCTCGCTTATTCGGCCTCATCCTTGCGCTCAGCGGCTTTGCGCTGCAATTCCAGATCATTGCGTCCGGAGGTCTTGGCCTTGAAGTCGTCGATGACTTCACCTTCGTAGCGGCTGTAGGTGCCGTTTTCAAAGTACACGGTGATGCTCTGGCTGACGTTCTCGCCCTTGCCGGGCCGGTAAGTCATTGGGTAGATCCACAGGTCCGGGGTAAACGGGTCGACCAGAGTCGGTGCGCCGAGCACGTAGCGCACTTGCTCCGGTGACATGCCGGGCTGCAGCTCGCTGAGCATATCTTCGGTGACGAAGTTGCCTTGTGGGATATCAATGCGGTAGACGCCGGGGAATCGCAGGGTGCTGCAGCCGGCGGTGGCCAGAAGTGATATCAGTGTCAGTGAAACTAGAATCCGGGGCATGATTTTCGACTTCGCTAAGTGTTCGGGCGATAATACAGACTTGGGAACCCATGACAAACTCCCGTCTGGTAGTCTGGTCCTCTTCATGGACAGTTCACCGGGCGAGGAGTTCGCCTTGGTGCCTCCGGTGGTACAGATTTTCCGCCTTTTTTAAAACCGCCATTGATTGGCAGATGGAGCATACGCATTGGATAATCAGGATCTCAGAAAAGCGGGCCTTAAAGTGACCCTGCCGCGGGTGAAAATCCTGCAGCAACTGGAGAAGTCCGAAGAGCGCCATCTGAGCGCGGAAGACATCTACAAGTCATTGATGGACTCCGGCGAAGACGTGGGGCTGGCCACGGTGTATCGCGTGCTGACCCAGTTCGAGCAGGCTGGCATGGTGCTGCGCCACAATTTCGAAGGGGGCTCAGCCGTTTTCGAGCTGGCCGATGAAGACCATCACGACCACATGGTGTGCATGGAAACCGGCCAGGTGGTGGAATTCATGGATGACGTGATCGAGAAGCGCCAGCACGCCATTGCCGAGGAGCACGGTTACGAAATCGTGGATCACTCGCTGGTGTTGTACGTCAAGCCGAAGAAGAAGTAGTAGCGCCTCACGCAGCACGCTTCATGTCGCACACGGGCGTGGTGCCTGTTGCGTGAAGCATGCTGCGTTTCTTGTCAGGCTGCCTGGGCTTTGCTCAGCATCTCTTTGGCGTGATTGCGGGTGGATTCGGTGATTTCCACGCCACCCAGCATGCGCGCCAGCTCTTCCACCCTTGCGGTCTCGTCCAGCCCCTGAATGCGGGTGTGGGTGGTGTCGTCTCCCTGAATCTTGTGTACCTGCCAGTGCTGGTGCCCCTGGCTGGCGACTTGTGGCTGGTGGGTAATGCACAGCACCTGGGCGTGCTGGCCCAGCTCGCGCAGTAACCGGCCGACGATCTCGGCGACGCCGCCGCCCACGCCCACATCCACTTCATCGAATACCAGGCTTGGCACGGTCAGGTTGCGTGCACAGATCACCTGAATGGCCAGGCTGACCCGCGACAGCTCGCCCCCGGATGCCACCTTGCCCAGCGGTTTGAGCGGCTGGCCGGGGTTGGCGGAGAACAGGAACTCCACCTCTTCCAGGCCGTCGAGTGTGGGGCTGCATTCGCTGAGGCTCGCATCCAGCTGGGCCGCTTTCATGCCCAGGGCGGTGAGTTGTTTCTGTACTTGCTGGCTGAGGGCCTTGGCGGCGCTACGACGCGCCTTGCTGAGTTTGCGTGCGCTGTCCATATAGTGCTGCTGGGCCGACGTTTCCTGCTCGGCCAGGGCGTGCAGGTGGGCGTCCACATTGCCCAGCGCGTCGGACTCGGCCAGCAGGCTGCGGTGATGCTCCACCAGTTCTTCCGGGCGAACGCGATGTTTGCGGGCCAGGGTGTAACACTGGCTCAGGCGCTCTTCCACCTGGCTCAGGCGCGCCGGGTCCAGGTCCAGTTTTTCCAGATAATGGCGCAGATCGTCGGCGGCGGCTTCCACTTGCAGGCGGGCGGATTCCACGGTGTCGGCAATGCTGCCCAGGCCGTCGTCGTTGTTGCGGGCGTCATCCAGCCAGTGGCTGACCTGGCTGAGGTGGTCGTTGCAGGTGCCCTCCTCGCCTTCATAAAGCGCGTTCAATGATTGCTGGCAGACGCGGATCAGGCTTTCTGCGTTGCCCAGCCGCTGCTGCTCTTGCTCCAGTTGTTCGAGCTCGCCGTCTTGCAGGGCGAGGGCGTCCAGCTCTTCCAGCTGGAAACGCAGCAGCTCTTCTTTCTCGTTCTGTTCGCGGGCCTGGTTTAGGGCCTCGTCGTGGGCGCGGCGGGCCTTCTG
>NZ_LWFX01001214.1:0-6175 GCF_001635175.1 Alcanivorax sp. HI0083
CATCCCCTTGCGTTCACTTTGCCGGTACGGCCCATGCGGCCCGCCCACGTCCGGGCCTTCGTCCCAGGTCAGCCCCAGCCATTTCAGAGAATCCAGGATCATCTGTTCGGACTGATCCGTGGAACGGGTCTGATCCGTATCTTCGATACGCAGAATAAACTGGCCGCCATGCTGCTGCGCAAAGCAACGATTGAACAAGGCAATATAAGCCGTGCCGACGTGGGGATCACCGGTGGGCGACGGGGCGACGCGAGTACGAACAGTCATGCTGACTCCAATAATGCAAACTGGCGCGAATTATACCTGTCAAAGCCGCCACCATGTAGACACGAAGCCCGGGGTTTCTGCTATGGTTATGACAACTTCGTGATTCCGGTTCACTCTGTTGCCTTGTTTTGTCTGGCAGCAGGTCTTCATTGGATTCAACTGCTCAAGGAAAAGACCATGCGTATTCCGTTTCAACGTTCCCTGCTCGTCGCTGTGATTGCCAGCACTACCCTGCTGCAAGCCTGTTCCGACAACAGCGAAGACGCCGCCAAAGAGGCTGCCGCCCCAGCTGCACAAGCCCCGGCCGCCGCCGATCACAGCAATCACATGAACACAGATGACAGCGCTGACAAACCCGCTGCCACCGGCATCACCCGCAGCTCGGCCCCGGAAGGCGCCGCCGCTGAAATCGTCAGCCCGGCCAATGGCGCCACCGTCAGCAGTCCGGTGAAGGTTGTCTTTGGCCTGGAAGGCATGGATGTGGCTCCGGCCGGCAATGAGCAAGAAAACAGTGGCCACCACCACCTGCTCATCGACCTGGAAACCCTGCCGGACATGGGCATGCCCCTGCCCGCCAACGACCAGGTAGTGCATTTCGGTAAGGGTCAGACTGAAACCGAGCTGGAACTGGAGCCGGGCACCCATACCCTGCAACTACTGCTGGGCGATTATCGCCATGTTCCCCATGAGCCACCGGTCATGTCCGAGAAGATCACCATCACGGTGGAATAAAAGCGCTGCACGGACGCATTCCACATAAAAAACGCGGGCTCTGTCAGCGCCAACAGGCAAAGACAGGCCCGCGTTTTTTGTGGTCTCCAACAAACAGCGTGTTGCGCCTGGATGGTCAGTAAAACTTACCGCAGCAACAGGTGCGGCACCTTCGCTTCCCGGATCATCTTGTTAGTGGTGCTGCCCACAAAGAATTCGCGGATGCGGGAGTGGCCATAGGCACCCATCACCACCAGGTCCACGTTGTGGCTCTGCTGGTACTGGTGCAAGGCAGGCTCCACCTCACCCTCAAGCGTAGCCGTTTGCACGTTATGCCCGGATTGTTCGAGCTGCCGAGCCGCCTCATCAAGCCCCTCATGGTTATTGCCAACCGTCACCAGATGACAATCCAGCCCCTGAAACAGCGGGCTGTCAGCCAGCATGCTCACGCCCTTGCGCGAGGTAGCGCTGCCGTCGAATGCGAGCATGATGGTTTTCGGTGCCTGAAACTCCCCTACCGTCACCAGGATTGGACGATGCAGAGCGCGGATCACACGCTCCACATTGTCTCCCACCTGAGCGCCAATACCCTCGTGCTCTTCGCCTTGCTTGCCGATCACCAGCAAACGCATGCCTTCTTCCAGTTCGGCAAGCGTATCCACCAGGTCACCGTGACGTTGACGCTGTTGCGGTTCGCTAATGCCTGCTTCGCTGGCACGCTGAGCTGCCGCTTCCAGCATCATCTTGCCTTGCTCCAGAGCCAGACGATTACGTTTGGCATCCAGATCCGCCAACTCTTCCATCAAATGCTCGCGGCCACCCAGCGCCAGATTACCGCTGAAATCAGCACTGACCGGGTAGCGCGAATGGTCCAGTACATGCAACAAGATCAGCGGCGCACTCAGGCGCTGTGACGCCCAGGCAGCGTAGTCACAAACAGCCGTTGCAGCTTTGGAGCCGTCGATACAGGCGATGACGTTAGTCATTGTCGTTCTCCTTTGACGCTTAATGCGGCAATTGCTTGCGACGCTTAGTGGCCGCCCATCATTTTTTCAACGGCAGCGGGCTTGTCATGCACACCGAATTTGTCCACCAGCGTAGCACTGGCTTCGTTGAGGCCGACGATATCCACTTCGGTGCCTTCGCGGCGGAACTTGATCACTACCTTGTCCAAGGCGCCGATAGCAGTGATATCCCAGAAGTGGGCACGGTGAACATCAATAGTGACTTTATCGATGGCTTCCTTGAAGTCAAACGAAGCAATCAACTGGTCGGAGGAGGTAAAAAACACCTGCCCGACCACGTCGTAGACCCGGTGCCCGTCTTCCGCACTTTCCGTAGCGTTAACGTAGAAAATACGCCCCACCTTGTTGGCGTAAAACAGCGCGCTCAGCACGACCCCGATCCCCACACCAATGGCCAGATTGTGGGTCGCCACCGTGGCCGTAACGGTGGCCAGCATGACTACGGTACTGCTGGCCGGATGTTTTGCCATATTGGTAATGGATTCCCAACTAAAAGTACCGATGGACACCATGATCATCACAGCCACCAACGCACCCATGGGAATCTGGGACACCCATTTGCCCAGGAACACCACCAGCACCAACAGGAAACAGCCGGCAAACAGAGTCGACAACCGCTTGCGTCCACCGGATTTCACGTTGATCACCGACTGGCCAATCATGGCGCAACCGGCCATCCCACCCAGGAAACCGGACGCGATATTGGCCACGCCCTGGCCTTTGCATTCCCGGTTCTTGTTACTGTCAGTGTCGGTCAGGTCATCAACAATGGTAGCCGTCATCATGGATTCCAGCAGGCCAACCACAGCCAACGCCAGGGAATACGGCAGGATGATCTTCAGGGTTTCCAGATTCAGCGGAATATCCGGCAGCAAAAAGATCGGCAGACTGTCTGGCAGCTCCCCCTTATCCCCCACAGTGGGTACATCAAGCCCCAAATACATCGCCACACCGGTAATCACCACGATGCAGACCAGCGGCGACGGCACCGCCGTGGTCAGCAAGGGCAGCAGATAGATAATCCCCAGACCTGCGGCCACCATGGCGTAAACATGCCAGGTCACGTTCACCAACTCCGGCAACTGCGCCATGAAAATAAGAATGGCCAACGCATTCACAAACCCGGTGACCACAGAACGCGACACAAATCGCATCAGGTTACCGAGTTTGAGGAACCCCGCGATGATCTGCAGTGCGCCAGTGAGCACCGTGGCTGCCAGCAGGTATTGCAAGCCGTGGTCGGCCACCAGCGTCACCATCACCAGCGCCATGGCGCCAGTGGCTGCAGAAATCATCCCCGGGCGCCCGCCGAAGAAGGCCGTCACCACGGCAATACAGAAAGAGGCATACAAACCCACTTTCGGGTCCACGCCGGCAATGATGGAGAAGGCAATCGCCTCCGGGATCAACGCAAGCGCCACAACGGCCCCTGCCAGCAAGTCGCCACGGACGTTACTGAACCAGTCCTGCTGAATCGTTCGAAGCATGGATTTCAATCCTGTGTTTGGAAATAACAAGCAAAGGCTGCGCAGCGGCAGCAATAAAATACGAAGAACGGCGCCAACAGGCACCGCACGGCAAAGCCATGTAGGGAGGGCGCCAGGGAACCTCTAAAAAACTCCTTACATGCTCAGTCTTTCAGGCTGGTTCACAATCTAGGCGCAATTTTGAAGGTGTCCCCTCAAGGGGGATCGAGATATGTCGATCCATCGAGAAATTGCAACAACGAGTGTGGGCCAGCCTGAAAGACCCAAAGGGCGAGGCCTGAAGCGCCCATCTGCTGCGCCTTGCCTCTAGGAAAGGGAACCACCCTGTCCGTTGAGACAAAACACAACAGCTGCACGCTTCAGGTCTCGCTGAGCACGCAAGGAGTTTTTTAGATGTTCCCTAGGGCGGACTCAGCCGTGTTTGGGTCATTATGAACACCCGGAGTAGTGAGGAAATGCGCGGATTCTAGCAGAACGCCCCCGGCAATTACAGGCAGCCCCGGCCGGCTCATCACATCAGCAGCACCTCACCACTACGCCCGGTCGGCGCAACATGCGATAATCGCCCCTGTGTTACCGCCACCGCGGCCGTCGTGAAGGCCTCCAATCATATGCCCGATACCGTGTTAATGACCGACCCCACCGCCCACACCGCAGCCCGTACACTGGACCGCCGCCTGAGCGTCGCCCCGATGATGGACTGGACTACACGGGACTACCGGTTTCTGGCCCGCCTGATCACCCGCCATACGCTGCTGTACACCGAAATGGTGGTGGCCCAGGCTATCCTGCACGGTGACCGTGACCGTTTCTTGAGCTTCAACGACGAGGAACACCCGGTGGCCCTGCAACTGGGAGGCAGCGACCCACAGCAACTGGCCGAAGCGGCACGCATCGCCGGAGACTACGGCTATGACGAGATCAATCTGAATGTGGGCTGCCCATCCGACCGGGTTCAGCAGGGCAAAATCGGCGCGATTCTGATGGCCGAGCCGGATCTGGTGGCGCGCTGTGTCGAAGCCATGCAGGCGGCGGTCCGCGTACCGGTGACGGTGAAAACCCGTATCGGCATCGATGACCAGGATGACTATGATTTCCTGTACCGGTTTGTGGGCCGCATGGAAGCCGCTGGCTGCACCAGCCTGACCATCCATGCCCGCAAGGCGATCCTTTCCGGCCTGTCCCCCAAGGAAAATCGGGATATCCCGCCGCTGATCTATCAGCGCGCCTATGCCATCAAACAGGCCTTTCCGCACATCGAAATCATCCTTAACGGCGGCGTTAAGACCCTGGATCAGGTGCACGAACACATGGGGGAAGTGGATGGCGTCATGATCGGTCGCGAGGCCTACCAGAACCCCTACTTCCTGGCCGAGGCAGACCGGGTGGTGTTTGGCGACGACCACGCCATTCCCAGCCGCAAGGCGGTTGCCGAGCAGTTCCTCCCCTATGTGGAACGCCGTTACGCCCTGGGCCACGCGCCCAAACACTCGCTGCGACATATCCTTAACCTGTTTCAGGGCCAACCCGGTGCCCGTCGTTTCCGCCGCCACCTCAGCGAAAACATGCACAAACCGGAGACGACACCACAAGTGCTCATGGACGCCTTGGCACAACTGCCTTAGGCTGTAAAAGTCTTTCACCACAGAGTTCACAGAGCCAACAAGCCGGATAGCACACTCTGTTTTTGTGGGAAGCTATGCTTGCATAGCGAATGCCGGCCGTGCCCGCCTCTTCACCATGCAAGCATGGTTTCCCACACCCCCGATTTACCGCTGTGTACTCTGCGACCTCTGTGGTGAAAAAATAATTCTGTCATGGCGGCCCAGTACCGTGCCCCGCCATGACACTGAAAGGAACGGATACCGTGAACAAACGCGAACAGCTCGCTCAATGGACATCGTTAGTTGCCGACACCGGTGACCTGGAAATGATCGCCCAACTGCAACCCGAGGACGCCACCACCAATCCCTCTCTGCTACTGGCCGCTGCCCGCGACGAGCGTTACCGGGACCTGTTACAGCAGGCCGCTGATCTGTGCCGCACCCTGGGCCACCAGGGCGAAATGGACTGGCTCACCGATACCTATGCCTGCCTGGCCGGCCAGGCCATCCTGGAACGCGTGCCCGGCCTGGTATCCAGCGAAGTCGATGCGCGCCTGTCTTTCGACACCCGCGCCACCGTGGAAAAAGGCCGTCGACTGATGGCGATCTACCGGGAACTGGACGTGGACCCGAGCCGCATTCTGATCAAGGTAGCGGCCAGCTGGGAAGGCATCCGTGCCGTGGAGATCCTTGAAGAAGAAGGCATTCGCTGTAATGTGACGCTGGTGTTCAACCAGACCCAGGCCCTGGCCGCCGCCGAAGCCGGCGCGACTCTAATCTCGCCGTTTGTGGGCCGCATTTTCGACTGGCACCGCAAAAATGGCATGCCCATCGAAACCCCGGAGCAGGACCCGGGCGTGCTATCCGTGCGCGAGATCTTCGCCACCTTCAAGGCCCGCGGTCTGGACACCATTGTAATGGGAGCCAGCTTTCGCAACGCCGGGCAAATCGAAGCGCTGGCCGGCTGCGACAAGCTCACCCTCAGCCCGGCGCTGCTTGAGGAACTGGCTGGCGATAACGGCGGTCTTACCCGGGTACTGGACCCTGAACTGGTGGCCCCGCAAGACGACTGGACACCGGT
>NZ_LWFX01001215.1:0-3552 GCF_001635175.1 Alcanivorax sp. HI0083
CTGGACGTGGCGATTCGCGAGTACGCCCCGGACCTGGTGATCAGCGATGATGGCTTGCAGCATTATGCGCTGCCGCGCAGCGCCGAAGTGGTGGTGGTGGATGGTCAGCGTGGCCTGGGTAATGGTCGCTGTCTGCCGGAAGGACCATTGCGGGAGCCGGCCACCCGCCTCAAGGAGGTGGACTTCGTGATCAGCACCGGCGGTGGCTGGACCGGGGCCTATCCCATGATCATGCGTCCGTCAGGCATGACATGCCTGGCCGACGACCGTACTCTCACCCCTGACGATTTCCTGCGCCAACATCCCCAGGTCCATGCGGTTGCCGGCATTGGCAATCCCAAACGTTTCTTTAACCTGCTCAGTATTCTTGGGCTCAGCACGACGCCTCACGTTTTCCCCGACCATCATGCCTATCAGCCGGCGGATCTGGCCTTTGCCGATGGGCTGCCTGTCCTGATGACAGAAAAGGACGCGGTGAAATGTGCCCCCTTTGCCGAACCCCACTGGTGGTTTCTTCCGGTGACTGCAAGCTTGCCGGACGGGTTGCTGGATCAGATGATTGATCGGGCGTTGGGAGTGAACGGTCAAGAGAGTTGAAAGGTAAAAGGTAAAGTTGAAACGTGAGGATGTAAGGCATGGGTTTGAACGGTTTTTTCAACTTTGAACTTTAAACTTCCAACTCGGCCCTGATTTTTTTCGAGGTAGTGAATGAGTTTTTACGTAGTGGTGCCGGCGCGGTATGCGTCTACCCGTTTGCCGGGCAAGCCGTTGGCAGACATTGCTGGAAAAACCATGGTGGAACGGGTGGCAGAGCGCTGCCAGCAAAGCCATGCCGAGCAGGTATACGTGGCCACGGATGATGCGCGCATTGCCGATGTGCTGGATGGCATCGTGCCCGTGGTCATGACCCGGGAGGATCACCCCTCCGGCACGGACCGCCTGCAGGAAGTGGCCGCCAAACTGGGGCTGGCTGATGATGACATTATCGTCAATGTGCAGGGCGATGAGCCGTTGATTCCCCCGGCGGTGATTGATCAGGTGGCGGCGAATCTGGCCGCCAACCCGGACTGCCAGATGTCCACTCTGTGTGAACCCATTGAACGAGCTGACGATCTGTTTAACCCGAATGTGGTGAAAGCCGTGTTCGATGACAGCGGCAAGGCGCTGTATTTTTCCCGGGCGCCGGTGCCCTGGCATCGTGATGCCTTTGCCGATGGTAAGCAGGACATGTCCGCAGGGCAGTGGTGGCGTCATATCGGCATCTACGCGTACCGGGTAGCGTTCTTGCACCGGTATGTGCAATGGCCGCCCGCGACCCTGGAGCAGCTGGAATCTCTGGAGCAGCTGCGGGCCATGGCCAATGGCGTGGCTATCCACATTGAACCTGCCTGCGAGGCTGTGCCCGGTGGGGTCGATACCCAGGCGGATCTTGAGCGTCTGCGGTCAGAGTTGGGAGGCCGGTAATGAGCGTATCAGTATTGTTCGTTTGCCTTGGCAACATCTGTCGTTCACCCACCGCTGAAGTGGTCTTTCGTGAACGCGTGAAGGCAGCCGGCCTGGAAGATCGTATTCGTATTGATAGCGTTGGAACCGGCGATTGGCATATCGGCAAGGCGCCGGACCCTCGTACCCAGGAGGCCGCGTTGCGACGGGGCTATTCCATGGCTGACCTGCGCGCGAGGCAAGTCAGCCCGGCGGATTTTGCGGACTATGATTGGGTGTTGGCCATGGATGATGCCAATCTGGCGGATCTGAAGGCCATGCGACCCGCATCGTTTCAGGGCACTCTTGCCCGTTTTCTGGACTATGCACAGCACACTTCGGTGCGGGAAGTGCCCGACCCTTACTATGGCGGTGAAGACGGATTCGATACCGTGCTGGACCTGATTGAAGATGGCGCTGAAGGATTGTTGAGCCGTGTGCGGGAGCAACTGTGAGCCAGACGGCGCCACCGACCGGTTCGGTTGAGCAGATTTGCGATGCGGATCTGATGTCGCTGAATACCTTGCGGTTGCCGGCGCGAGCCCATCGCCTGGCACGGCCGAACACACTGGATGCATTGTCACAGGTGCTGGCGGAACGTAATCCTGCAGAGCCACTTTTCGTGATTGGTGAAGGCAGCAACCTGGTAATTCGTTCTGATCTGCCGGGGCTGACACTGAGCCTGGCTATTGATGGCATGGCGCAGGTGAAAGAAGACGACACCCATGTTTGGGTCGCCGCCGGTGCTGGCGTGCACTGGGATGATCTGGTGGCCTGGACCGTTGAGCAGGGCTGGCAAGGGCTGGAAAACCTGTCCTTGATTCCCGGTACGGCGGGGGCGGCACCTTTTCAAAATATCGGTGCCTATGGCGTCGAGTTGTCCCAGGTACTGGAGCAGGTGACGGTGATGGATGTGGTCACCGCTCAGGTAGACCATTTTGCCGGCCATGAATGCGAATTTTCCTACCGCGACAGTCGTTTCAAAAGCCGTGATCGTGGCCGCTATATCATTACCGGCATCGAGCTTCGTCTGAATAAAATACCGCAATGCAATGTGAGCTACGGGCCGCTCCAGGCGCGTTTTGGTCACTTGTCGCAAGCGGATATTTCCCCCGCCGCGGTTCGCGAGCATGTGATTGCGGTGCGTCAGAGTAAGCTGCCGGACCCTGCCGTGTTGGCTAACGCGGGCAGTTTTTTCAAAAACCCGGTTGTCACCAAAGAACAGGGTGATGCGCTAAAGATGCGCTTTGCGGATGTGGTGGCGTACGCACAAGAAGATGGCGTGAAACTGGCAGCAGGGTGGCTGATCGAGCAGGCCGGCTGGAAGGGGAAGCGACTGGGGCCTGTTGGTATGCATAGTGAACAGGCGCTGGTGCTGGTCAATCATGGCGGTGCTACCAGTGCGGATGTGGTGGCGTTGGCAGAGGCGGTGTGTGCCGATGTGCTGGCGATGTTTGGTGTGTCGTTGGAGCAAGAGCCGGTGCTGTTACCATAGCCAGGAGCCTCCAGGCCCCTATAGACGCATGGGATGCATGCGACCCATGGCCACAATTGATTTCAGCATGTAGCTGGAACAATACCTGATTATTGTCTGAATGATGGCCCTGACAATTCCTCAAAGAAACCCTTAAAGAAACCCTCAAAAATACCTCTCAAAAAAGATACCGAAAACGATAGCTGTTCAGGCTAAGGGGCTTGCGCCAGGCATCCGGCGTCGAGTATTTATTCGCGATAAACCCTGTAGACGACGAGAAGCGTGTTATTCACTCTAATCCGCGAAGAACCATAAGCCACAAAAAAGCCCGCTCGAAGCGGGCTTTTTTGTGGCTGGATGTCCTCAGTCTTCCGAGGACGATTCCGCTTGTTGCGCCTTGGCAGCGGCTTCCTGGGCGGCGAGCTGCTCACGACGACGCTGGCGTGGGTCGTTGCTTGCGCGGCCCTGCTCGGCGGCGGCGGGCTTGACTTCTGCCTTGACCGCTTTCACTTCCGTGGCACGGCTGGGCAGCTCATTGCTGGCCGGTGCCGGCTTGGGCTTTTCTTCCGCCTTTGGGGCCGGGGCTGCCGGGGTGG
>NZ_LWFX01001216.1:0-2609 GCF_001635175.1 Alcanivorax sp. HI0083
GCATGACCGACCTGCTGCGCCGTACCAGCATGACCCACCAGCAGGCGCAATATGTGGGCACCATTTATCAGTCCACGCAGTCTTTGCTGACCGTGATTAACGATATTCTCGATTACTCGAAAATCGAGTCCGGCAAGCTGGAGCTGGATTACCAGCCCATCGCGCTGGAAAACATCGTCGATGATTGCGTGCGCCTGTTTGCACTACGCTCCAGCGAAAAATCCCTGCCGCTGTACATTCATATCGACAGTCGGGTGCCAGAGCGCATCAAGACCGATCCGATCCGCCTCAAGCAAATCATTACCAACCTGCTCAGCAATGCCTTCAAATTTACCGAGCGTGGTCACGTCGCCCTGCATGTAAACCTGAAGCAACCGGTGAATAACAAGGGCATGTGCGTGCTGATGATTGAAGTGGTCGATACCGGGATAGGCCTGGATGAAGGCCAGCAGTCGTCACTGTTCCAGGCTTTCAGCGATCTGTCTGCCAAGGGCAAGCACAACGGCGCCGGCCTCGGGCTGGTGATCTGCAAACGGTTGATCGAGCTGCTCGGCGGCGATATCGGCGTCTCCAGCTCTCTGGGCCGTGGAGCCACGTTCTGGTTATCCCTGCCGGTGGAAGTGGAAAAAGTTCAGAAGCAACCGGTGCTGGCAAATCGTACCGCCGCCATCATTTCCAGCACCGCCCCACAACTGCTTAGCCTGTCACAAATTCTCAGCCGCTGGGGCGCCAAAACGCTGGAATACCGCGACGTCATAACAGCGCTTGATCCGGCCAGCCCCGGCCAGCCCGTGGACTATCTGATCGCAGAACTGTCGGTATTGGAGAATCCCCACTACGTGGAACGCCTGCGCACTCACTTCGATAACCCGGCCCTGGTGCTGTTGCACCCCACCGGCCAGCCCCTCAGCGGCACCCTGCCGGAAGATCTGCTACTGATAGAAACGCCCTTTTCCTGTCAGGCGCTGAAACGCAGCCTGCTCACCGGCCCCGACGAAGCGCGCGCACCCTCCACCGCAAAAGAACCCCTGATCCGCTTGGATCGCGCCAATATGCTCAAGGTGATCGTGGCGGAGGACAATGCCGTTAACCAGCTGGTGATCGACAGCATCCTCAAATCGTTAGGTATCCATGCCACGCTGGTCAGCGACGGCGCACAAGCCGTAGAGCAAGTCCGCAACCGCCCGGATCATTGGGATATCATCTTCATGGATTGCGAAATGCCGGTGATGGACGGCTACCAGGCCACCCGGGAGATTCGTGCCCTGGAGGCCGCTCTGGAAACACCTCCGCACTGCTGGATCATTGCCCTGTCGGCCCATGCCACCGGCGATTATGTACAAAAAGCTCGCGACGCCGGGGTCGATGATTACCTCAGCAAACCGGTATCCCAGCAGCAAGTCCACGATGCACTCAGGCGTGGCCAGGGAACCTCTGGATAACGCCTTACGTGCTCAGTCTTTCAGGCTGGCTCGCAATCTATACCCCATTCGGGGCACAGAGGGCGCGTTTTTGAAGGTGTCCCCTAACTGGGATCGAGATATGTCCATCCATCGAAAAAGCGCAACAACGAGTGCGGGTCAGCCTGGAAAACCCGAAGGGCGCGGCCTGGAGCGCACATCTGCTGCGCCCTGTCTCCAGGAAAGGGAGCCACCCTTACCGTCGAGACAAGACACAACAGCTGTACGCTCCAGGTCACGCTGAGCATGCAAGGAGTTATTCAGAGGTTCCCCAGGTCTCCAGAGACATTACCGGCTAACGGAAACCGTTGAGGGGTTAAGGAGTTGCGCGCACACCGCCAGCAGCTCCCTCATCCGTACCGGCTTACCCAGAAAGGCATCACAACCGGCGTCCAGACAACGCTGGCGATCCACCGCCAGCACGTTGGCCGTCAGCGCCAATAGGGGGCCGCCATACCCCCGGTCACGCAGGGCCTGGGCAGTTTCATAGCCATCCATCACCGGCATCTGCATATCCAGCACAACCAGATCGTAAGCGCCGTCGGCCACCTGAAAGGCCGCGCAGGCTTCTTTCCCATGCTCCGCTTCTGTCACCTGCATGCCCGCCTGTTCCAGCACCTTGCGCACAAATAGACGATTCACTGCGTTATCTTCCACCAGCAACGCACGCATACCATCCAGTGAAGCCAACGCCCCCTGAGAAGCCGGCAGGTTATCCTGCCTGTCACCAGAGACCGGTGGAGCCGTGTGACAGGCCCGCACCAATGGTATCTCCAGCACAAAACGACTCCCCTGATTCAAGGTGCTGAAGACCTGAATATCCCCGTCCTGGGCGCGGGCCAATTGCCGGGCAATACTCAACCCCAGACCGGTACCGGTATAGCGACGGGTATGCGATGCGTCTGCCTGGGAGAAAGGCTGAAAGATACGGTTCAGCTCGCTTTCACTGATGCCGATCCCGGTATCTTCCACTGATACAGTCAGGCGCGACGTCTCTTCATCCCAGTTAACTCGCACATGCACCTGCCCCTGCTCGGTGAATTTCACCGCATTGCCAATCAAATTGACCAGTATCTGGCGCAAGCGAAACGCATCACCACTGACCGTCGGCGGCATGTCTGCCAGGTAATCAATACGCAAGGCAATGTC
>NZ_LWFX01001217.1:0-2105 GCF_001635175.1 Alcanivorax sp. HI0083
GGCCCTGTATCAGCGCGCCCACGAGATGCCGCACATCCGCATCCTCGGCATCGACTGCCACATCGGCAGCCAGCTGACCAAGCTTGCGCCCTTTGAAGATGCACTGGACCGGGTGCTGAAACTGCTTGCCCAGCTGCAGGAGCATGGCATCGAAATCCATCACCTGGATCTGGGCGGTGGCCTGGGCGTCACCTACGACGATGAAACGCCACCGGACCGTGCGGCTTATGTGCAGGCCCTGCTCAAGCACATCCCCGGCGAGCTGCCCGTACATATCGAACCGGGCCGCTCCATTGCCGCCAACGCCGGCCTGTTCATTACCCAGGTGTTGTTCCTCAAGCCCACCGAGCACAAGAACTTCGCCATCGTCGACGGCGCCATGAACGACCTGATTCGCCCGAGCCTGTATTCCGCTTGGCAAAATATCGTGCCGGTGAAACCCCATGACGCCGATTGCCGTAACTGGGATATCGTCGGCCCGGTGTGCGAAACCGGCGACTTCCTCGGCAAGGACCGCGCCCTGTCCCTGGAAACCGGCGACCTGCTGGCCGTGCGCAGCGCCGGCGCTTACGGCTTCGCCATGGCCAGCAACTACAACAGCCGCAACCGCCCCGCCGAGATCATGGTGGATGGCGACCAGGCCTTTGTGGTGCGTCAGCGGGAAACCTATGACGAACAGCTCAAGCTGGAGTCGCTGCTGCCGTAACGAGAGACGCTGCGCGCAACACGCTTGGGGCAACAACGCGAAAGCGGCTGGGAGATAGAGTGAACACAAAAAGCCGCGCCAGACGAATGTCGGGGCGGCTTTTTTCTGCCGCCGCGAAGCTCACCTGTGGGAGCGAATTTTGTGGTTAACTAGATCCAAAGTGGCAACCTGAAACGGTCATGGCCCGACACGCGCTCCTGCTTTTTGTTCTCGCGGTTTTTACCGCACCGTCCCAAGCGGCCACGCCACTGGACCAGGCCGTCCGTCTGAGCCTGGCAGAAAACTATGTCACCGCCGCCCTTCTCACCGGCGGCAATGCCGTACGCTTCGGCTTCTGGGATTTCGATCCCAACAACTACATCGGTTTCGAGGATGAAAACCTGGGTTCACTGGAAGCCCAGGAACTTCGCCAGCGCCTTACCACCCTGTCCATCCCCTACACCTGGAGCAGGCCACTGGGGGAAGACAGCAATACCCTGGTGCTTGGCGTGAAGGCCGCTTACCTCGGCCAGCAACAGGAGACCCGACTGGTCAGCCCCGACCAACGCGTGGAGGACAGGATCGACGGCTCAGTGACCACACTGTCCATGGGTGGGGAAGTCCGTCACCGGATGAATGATCATGTCGGCCTGGCCGCAGGCATGAACCTGCTCTGGCAGCGCTACCGCAATGACACGGATTTCAACACCCCGGAATCCCAGGCCCTGGCACCGCTGGCCGATGGGCTGATAACCAACTATCGCGCCAATGCCTGGCAGGCCGAACCCCATGTTCGTGCCACCTGGTTTGTCGACGGGCGCGGCGCAGAACTGAAGCTGATCAGTGATTTTCACTACATGCATGGGCGCACCTATAACACCGGAGAATCCGCCCACGATGTGCAACCGGAAGCCTGGTATTGGGCCAACGGCGTCCGCTGGCGCCACCCCTTTGTCACCCGCATACTGCCCGGCCAGAATGTCTGGCTGCAGGCCTCACGGTATGATCTGGGCGGCGATCTGGATGGTCCGCTGGGTAACCACTATTACTACGAAGCCGGGGTTGGCTGGTTACTGGACCTGCGAAAAAGGGGAATCCCTTTCGTGGACAACGTGGGCATCGGCATCAACCTGAACTATGGCAGCGTGCTGCGCGGCGGCACCCTGGTGCTGTTGTTCAACGAGGAGTAGTGGCCACTGCTTGCGGCGGGGTCAACCGCAGTACCTTGATGCCCAGCCAGGCATAGGCTAGCGCCAGCACCGGGTTGATCAGGTTGAAGAACGCATAGAAAAGGTAATCGGTCACCGGCACCAGCAGCACCGACTGCATGTAGGCTCCACAGGTATTCCAGGGGATCAGCGGGCTGGTGATGGTGCCGCCATCTTCCAGCGCACGGGACAGGTTTACCGGGGCCAGCCCT
>NZ_LWFX01001218.1:0-2484 GCF_001635175.1 Alcanivorax sp. HI0083
TCGGCGGCAGGTGCTGGAGCTGCTGCTGGTGCAGGCGCCGCTGCTGCCGCTTGCGGCGCGGCATAATAGTGGGCTGGCGCTGCAGGGTGACGAGAGCCGCGGCTGATGCGTACAGACTCTTCCCCTTCACAGATCTCCAGCTCTTCAATGCCGGATTCTTCGAGCAGCTCAATCAGTTTCTTGATTTTACGAATATCCATGTTCAGTCATCCAGTTGTTCGAGAGCAGCGGTTAGCGCCAACGCATACCCGGTGGCGCCCAGGCCGCAGATAACGCCCTTGGCAATATCGGAAAAATAGGAGTGGTGGCGAAAGGCTTCCCGGGCATGCACGTTGGACAGGTGCACTTCAATAAAGGGAATGTTCACCGCCAACAAGGCGTCACGCAGTGCCACGCTGGTATGGGTGAACGCCGCCGGGTTGATAATGATGAAGTCGATTCCCTCGGTGCGGGCATCGTGTACGCGCTCGACCAGCTCGTATTCCGCGTTGCTTTGCAGATGCTGCAGGTGATGGCCGGCCGTGCTGGCCTGTTCCTGCAGTTGCTGGTTGATGTCCGCCAGGGTGGCATGGCCATACTTGTCCGGCTCGCGGGTGCCAAGCAGGTTCAGGTTTGGGCCATGTAAGACCAGAATGGAAGCCAAAACGGGTCCCCTTGCGAATTTGTCGTTATTTGCAGTGATCGTGCTGGAAAAATCCGGATTAGTCCGGGCTTTCTTGCACAAATGCAATATTAGGGGCAAACCATGACAGAAAAAAGGGCTTTACAACATTCGTTACAAGTTACCGGAAGATTGCGTGATATCGGTACCATTTCATGGGGGTTGTATAGGCGGTATGCCTTGGGCTATATAACGAGGCGGCTGAGAGAGCCTGCTTGCTAGCAAGCTCCCTCAGCCTATTGTGATGGGTAAAGGTGGCTGGATAGGGGGGCGCGTTACAACGTCGGCATGACCCGCTTGTTCAAATGCTCAATGAAGCGTTCCGGACCCATCTCGCCCAGCACCCGGGAGTCGGGGATTTCGGCGCTGGCGGGAGTGAAGAAGACCAGGGCAGGCAGGCCGAGGATATTGTATTGCTCCATGATCGCCTGGCTGTCGGCATTGATCTCGGTAATGTCCACCCGGTACAGGTCGAAGCCGCCCATGGCGTTGAGTACATCGGGGTGGCTAAGGGTGGTTTCTTCCAGCACCTTGCAGGCCACACACCATTCAGCGAAGAAGTCCACCAGCACCGGTTTACCGGCCTGGCGGGATGCGGACAGTGCCTGCTCCAGCGAGGTCTTGCCAACGATGGTTTGCCAGGGGCCGTGGTCGTTCGCGGTTGCCGCATTGCTGGAGGCCGCACTGCCTGCCACCGGGGTTGCTGGCTGGGTCATGTGTGCCAGCGGCTGTAGTGGATCCTTGCCGCCGCTTAACGCCCCGACAATCATTACCGCGCCATATAGGGCCAGCACCAGGGCCAGGCCGCGCTTGAGGCGGGCAAGGCCTTCCCCGGCCGGCTCCAGTGCCCCGAGCTGCACGCCATAGACGGCCAGCAACAGGCCGTAGAGGCCCAGGGTGATAGTGTCACTGATGATGCGGTCCAACAGCCAGATGGCCACGCCCAGCATGACCACGCCGAAGAACCGTTTGATCTCTTCCATCCACATGCCGGCACGGGGCAGCAGGCTGCCGCCGCCGGTGCCGAAGATGATCAGCGGCAGGCCCATACCGATGGACAGGGCAAACAGGGAGGCGGCACCGGTGGCCGCATCACCGCTGGCGGCCACGTAGATCAGGGCGCCGGCCAGGATGGGGGTGACGCAGGGGGAGACCACCAGGGCCGAGATTGTCCCCATGATGGCGGCGCCGATCAGGCTGCCGCGGGCTTCCTGCCCCGGTTGCTGAAGCTTGTTGCGCAGCGCGGCCGGCAGCTGGAGTTCATATAGCCCGAACATGGACAGGGCCAACACCACAAAGACCACTACGGAGGTGAGGATCGCCGCCGGTTGCTGGAGCAAGAACTGCAGGTTGAGCCCGGCGCCGAACATTGCCACCAGCAGGCCGGCCAGCGTATAGGGGACCGCCATGCCCAGCACATAGCTGACACTCAGGGTGAAGCCGCGGGCGGCACTGGGCTCTTTCTCTCCGGCAATGATGCCGGACAGGATCGGTACCATGGGAAAAACGCACGGGGTAAAGGCCAAGAGCAGGCCGCCCACAAAAAACAGGCCGATGATCAGGCCAAGGGGCTGGTCTTTCATCCACTGATTGAAGGCGTTGGCATCTTCGGACTGCAGCGTGTCGAGGAAGCCTGGGCCAGCGCTGGAGTCAGACGCCGCTGCTGGCGGAGCGGCCACCGGCTTTTTTGTCGGTTGGGGGTTGGCGAACTCGATGATTTTTTTGGTGGGCGGGTAGCACAGGGTGTCTTCAATGCAGCCCTGGTAGCGCACTTCCAGTTCCGTATCCACCAGCGGCACGCTATTGAGGGGAAGTGCCAGATC
>NZ_LWFX01001219.1:0-8425 GCF_001635175.1 Alcanivorax sp. HI0083
CCACCGCCACCACTAGCACTTTGTTGACATGCTCACCGGCCTGGTGATCCTTGGCGCGGGCGGAACTGCTGACCATGGTGTTATGGGCCGTACAGGCAGTCGCCAGCAGGGCTACCACGAAAACCATCAGGAGACCTTTTATTCTTGCTATCATCTCTCTTCCTCGTTGAGTTTCTTGACCTTGCCTCGGCAATGACGCACGTTTTGCGCAGCCGGAGACTATTATGACCGAACAGATGATCCATCACACCACGGATGATAACCATGTTGTCGCCATCCACCACTGGCCCTGCGAATCAGCCACAGCCAGGGGCACGCTAATCTGGCTGCACGGCATGTCCGAACATGGCTCACGTTACCAGAATCTGGCCCGTACCTTGAATGCAGCCGGTTGGCACCTGTATTGCCCGGACCATCGCGGTCATGGTGACAGTATTAACGAGGACAGCCCCGCTGGGCACATAGGTGACCAGCACGGCTGGCAACATCTGGTCAATGACGCCGCCAGCGTCATTCACCTGGCCAAAGAACAACACCCACAGTTACCGCTCGTTCTCGGCGGCCACAGCATGGGCTCTTTTATCGCGCTGGGCACAGCAGAGCAACACGGTGACGCCCTCTCCGGCCTGGTAATGTGCGCCAGCGATTATCATCCCGGTGCCTACTACCGGTTAATGTCCCTGCCCATCCTGTTCGAGCGCATGCGCCGGGGCAAACGCAACCCCAGCCCGCTGATACACAAGCTCACCTTTGGCACCTGGGCAACCCAGGTACCGGACCCGACCACCGATTTCGACTGGCTGAGCAGCAATGCCGAAGAAGTGAAACGTTATATCGATGATCCACTGTGCGGGTTCGATTGCAGTACGGAAACCTGGGTGCAACTGGTAACCGCCATGCGTCGCATACAGAGCATTTCAGGGCTGTCCGAACTGCCGGAAAACTTGCCCGTACTACTGCTGGGCGGTGAACAGGACCCCATGAGCGACAACGGCAAGGGCATGATGGCCCTGGAGAAAGTGTTGCATGCCATGGAGCAACCGCTGACCACGCACTTCTGGCCTGAAGGCCGGCATGAAATCCTCAACGACCACTGCCGTGACGAAGTGCACCAGGCGATCACCGAGTGGCTGGGAAGTCTCTGAAAAACCGGGTCACGTGCGACATAAAAAAACCGGGCAAAAAGCCCGGTTTTTTTTTTCAAACGCCTGGCGTTACTTGAACAGACTGTTCTTGATGTCCTTCAGCCCATCCAGGGTGCTATCCCAGGTTTTTTCCACGCTGTCTTTCACTTCTTCCCAGCGAGTATTGCTGTCGTTACGCACCTCATCCAGCTGCGCAGACAGTTCCTTGCGCTTCTCTTTCAATTCCAGCTTACGGGTTTCCCACTGGTGGCGGACATCCTCACCGGCTTTATCCGCCTTGACTTGCAGCTGATCGAATTCATTGTCCAGTTCGTCCAGCTTGCCTTTTACCTTTTCGATGAAAGTGTTGCGATCCATCACAATCTCCTTCAATGAGTGGTACCCCAGATGGTGGGGCCCATTTCCGGCTTTTCCATGGCATAGTTGTAAAATTCAGGTTAAAGCTGAGACTGCTCCTGCTCGCCCAGCGCTGACACATAGCCAAGATAGCGGTTCTTGATCTCCCGCACGTACTTCACCGGCTCAGTACCACGCACATAGCCATAGCGGGCCTGGCGGGCATACTGGGGTTTGGACAATAACAGCATGGCCTGCTCCACGTGCCCGAACCACTTGTCCGGGTTTTTACCGATGCGTTGCGCCAGACGGCGGGCATCTTCCACGTGGCCATGCCCAGCATTGTAAGCCGCCAGCGTAAAATACAATTTTTCCGCCAGGTCCAGGCGAGCGGGAAAGCGTTGTTCCAGCCAGTCGATATAAGCCAGCCCCGCTTCCACGCCATTTTTCGGGTTAGTCAGATTACTGTAACCAAATTGCCGGCCGGTACGGGGCATCACTTGCAACAGCCCCTGAGCACCTGCAAAAGAGCGCGCGTTCGGATTAAAACGGCTTTCCTGGTACATCTGGGAAGTAATCAGGCGCCAATCCAGGCCATACTTAAGCGACTCTGAACGCACCAGCTCATCATAGGGGGAAATATCCCGACCTGGTTCTACCCGGTAGGCCTCATGGGTGGCGATGGTTTTCTTTTCCTTGAAATACCGGTTGTAGGTCACGTTATAGAACAGCCCCCGATAACCACGCTTTATATAGCTATTGAGCTGCTCACGTAAGGCTTGCTGGGACTCTCGGGTAACCCAGGCGATCTGTTTGGCCGGTTCGAACTGGAACAATACAGCGATGTCATCCCGGTAGGTGGATTCCATGGCAGCCAGATGGCTATCGGCCATGGTCAGGTCGTAATCACCGTTGGCCACGCCATCAATCAACATTTCCGTACTGGCGTTCTCCACTTCCAGAATCTCGAACGTGCCCCCCGCCTTTTGCAACGCTTTGAGCGTGTCGTAATAGGCCGTTTCCGGGTTCACTGCCACCGTGCGCCCGGCCAGTCCTTCCACCGTATCCAGCGAGCTCTCGCCGGCTTCACCAATAAGCTGCTCATTCACTTCCAGATAACGTTCACTGAAGGACCAGCCTGCGCTCTGACGCTCTGGCGTGACGGTCATGGAGGCGGCGATAACATCGCCTTCCCCCGCCTCCAGCGCCGCAAACATGGAGGACGGCGTATCGTGCACAATAACCCGCACACGCAAACGATGCTGCTTGGCAAAGTCCTTGATCAGGTCGTAATCAAACCCCATCAATTCACCGCGCCACATAAAATAGCTGGCCGGGTTATTGGAGGTGATAACTCGCAACACCCCTTTTTCGCGAATGTCCGCCCAGCCGCGTTCTTCTTCACTGTCCACGGAGGTAATGACCCGCTCACTGGTGATGTACTGGTTGATCTGATCCAGTAATTCGCTGCTATCCGAGCGCACGGCCCAGGCGATACGACGTTTGCGATTGACCACCGGTCCGGCCACGGCCTCGCCATCCTCTTCAAGCAAGGCATCGAGCATGTTGCTGTCGACGATACTTGCCGCCAGCTCACCATTTGCCACACCGTTAACCAATTCCTCATCTGAGATATTGCTGTCCAGCACTTCCACGCTGACATTGTCGTGGCGCTTGGCCAGTTTGGTGGCGGTTTCCAGATAAGCGGACCCTTCCGGTACCGACAGCGTCACCTCCCCCATCTCCGTTAGCGGCAGGTCCGCCAGCGCCCGCGGTACCACCATGCGTTCCTGTACAGCGTTTACCGGGGTAGAAAAGGCGAGGTTCTTCCGACGCTCCTTGGTCACCGAATAATTGGTGATAATGATGTCAGCCATGCCCTGATTGATAAGGGTGCTCAACTCACCAAAATTGTCGGCATACACCCAGCACGGCTCCAGCCCGAGGTGCTCGACGAATTCTTCCGCCTGCTGCTGGTATTCGCTGGCCGGGACGCCATCGCGGGGCAGCCCTGAGGGCTCGTCAAACCGGGGGGCCAACAACCGAACAAAGCCCCGTTCCTTCAGCGCAGGCAAATCACCGGTTTCCTGGTAATTTTTAAAGGTGCTGACGACCTCTCCCACCTCCGGCTCCTTGTCGCAACCGGCCAGCAGCGTGACACCGAGACATATGAGGATGAATATGCCTGTTCGCATGGGTGCCCCCCCTTTCCCTTCTAGTGTTTATTTCTTAGCTCAGGGTACCAGCCTATGCCCATCAGGCGATACTTTTTAGGTGATCCGTACTTATCTCCGAAAACGGCGTTTGCGGCTATACACCCCAGAAGCAGTTAACCAGTACGCTATTTGTGCTCAAGACAGCCAGGAAGCCTCTGAAAACGCCGGCGCCCGGAACAAAAAAAGGCCTGAACCTCTTCGGTGACAACGCATTCTTTTCAGAATCATTGCAACCGGTTTGGTTCAGGCCTTTTCTTGCCCCGAGGCGCTATTGCTAGCCTTCGGAGCCGGGCCCCGTGGGGGCCCTTTCCTTATTTACCTGCTTTGCCGATCAGGGCGTACCGACACAAACATCGTGCACACGGAACGCTTTGTTGGCATTCACCAGACCAGCATAGTCCAGCTGAATGGAATCGAACGGCTGGCTAGATGCCGGAGCAGCAATGAAACGCTGATCCGAGTTGGCACCCAGGCCCAGCAAGTCCAGATCCAGCAACCCGCCGCCTACGGTAGCACTGTCCACTTCCACACCGTCGTTGAAGAAACGAATGGTTGTGAAATTGCCAAGCAGTTCCAGATTGAGCAGCTGGGAGGTCGGATCGCTGACCACAAAGCCGACAACGCTGTCTGCAATATCCACGGACTGGTCAATGGCGTCCGCCGCCACAAACCCGCCACCGTAGACCAGTGCCGCGCCAATATTGATCTGTGCGAAAGTCGCGTTATTTCCGTCAATTGCCTGGCCCTCGTCATCCACGGAGCAACCCAGGCATACGCCCAGCACACCGCTGTCTGCCGTGTAATCCGTATTGGCCAGCTGCTGGAAAGTGGTGGTAGCGGAACAGGTGAAACCGTCGTCGTCACAGACATCGCCTTTACCATCACCATCGCCATCAGCCTGATCTTCATTAGGAATCATCGGGCAGTTGTCAGAGACATCCGGAACGCCATCGCCATCGGTGTCAGTGGGATCACCGCCACCGCCATCACAAACGTCACCAATGCCGTTACCGTCGCTGTCCGCCTGGTTCGCGTTGGCAGCCAGTGGGCAGTTATCAGTGTCGTTGTCCACGCCGTCACCATCACGGTCGTCGTCACACACATCACCAATGCCATCCAGATCCAGGTCAGCCTGGTCAGTGTTAGGAATGTTCAGGCAGTTGTCATTGGTATCAAGGATGGTGTCACCGTCGCGGTCGTCTTCGCAGACGTCGCCGATACCATCGGTATCCGTGTCTTTCTGATCCGCGTTTGCCGTGAACACACAGTTGTCATTGGTGTTATCCACACCATCGCCATCCGCGTCGTCATCACAAACATCACCGATACCATCGTTATCCACATCACCCTGTTCCGGGTTGAAAATGGCAGGACAGTTATCTACCCCATCGTCGATACCGTCGTTGTCCTGGTCGTTGTCCTGATCACAGGCATCGCCAATACCGTCGCCATCAGTGTCATCCTGAGTCGGGTTGGCAACCAGCGGACAGTTGTCAGTGGGGTTGTCTTCCCCGTCACCATCACGGTCGTCATCACAGACATCGCCGATACCATCACCATCCTGATCTTCCTGCATGGCATTGGGGTTAGCGGGACAGTTGTCCACGTTATCGGGAACGCCATCATTGTCCTGGTCAGCATTATTACCAACCGGAGTGTTGCCGCCACTGCTGCCATCTCCATCCGCTTCACAACCAGCCAATCCAAGACCCAGCAAAGCAGCCAGCATGATTACAAAAAACGATTTGCTATACATATTCATGACTATTCTCCTACTGCTCGCTAACGCGGAATTCAACGCGACGGTTCATGGCACGGCCTGATGAGGTCTCATTGCTGGCAACCGGAACCACTTCACCATACCCACGAGCGGTCAGACGCTCTGCTGCTATGCCATTATCAATCAAGTACTGGCGTACAGCCTTGGCACGTTCATCGGAAAGGGTTTCGTTGTATTCAGCGCTACCGGTGCTATCCGTGTGGCCTGCAATCTCGACATCGAAGTTCGTCTGAGATTTCAGCGCTTTGACAAGACGGTCCACTAGCGGACGGGAGGTCGCGGTGAGCTTGGCAGAATTGAGCTCGAAGCCAATGTTGTTGAAGGTAATGGTCTGGTTGGTTAACAGACAGCCATCGCCATCCACCTTGCCGCCGGCAATGGTGTTCGGGCACTTGTCACGGTTGTCAGGAATACCGTCGCCATCACTGTCGGCAGCGGCCACTTCCACAACTTTCTCGACTTCACGGGTTTCGTAGACAATTTTTTCCACTTCGACAATCTTGGTCTGGCCGAGAGGTACTTCCAGACCCAGAGAGAAGCGCCAGTCGTTGAACCCGCCTTCATCTTCAGATGCCGTGCCGGTAATACCGTCGAAATCGTCATACATATAACGGGCTTCAGCGCGCAACTTCAGGCCGTTATCAAAAATAGGACCGGTAACCGCACCCAACCCCACATTGGCGTGCAAATCAAAGCCATCATCATCGTCTGGCACCACATCGTTGTAGATGCCACCGATCTGGGCCAGAACGAAAGGCGTAAAGCCTTCGCGGTCGCCAAAGGCATAGGCCACACCGGTACTTACCGTGTACTGGTAATAATCCGCAGCGCCTTCGACACCGGAATCCAGGCCATACCCGGCACCTTCGGTTTCCCACCACCAGTGATCGGATAATTCACGGCCATAGACCAAACCGGCACCCAGCCCCTTGCGAGACAGATCCCGATCTTCGTCCAGTACCAGATAGTGCAGCATGGGCGCGACATACTGCCGCGTGTTGGGCTCTTTCATGTCCTCTGCGGCAATCGCTTGCGTCGCTAATGCGACACTCGCTGCCAGCATGGATATACGCGTGCTTCCTTTCATGACTACCCCCCTTGGGTATGAATGATCTGTGCAACCATTGGAATAGGTGGGGAAAGAAAAAAAAATAGGCGTCCGGTGCCGTTGCGTTGGAATATTGTTGTGAACCCGTTCATGTTCCTGCTTTCTGTATCTAAGCGTATCTTTTCGTATCCTTCACGCCCGCTCAGCAACAAAATGCACCCGTTTGCACCAACAGCACCAAATTGGTACTTTGGTGCAAATTATAAGAAAGCCGGATTATGAAGCCCACACACCCACGCCGTATCCGCCGCTGGCTGCTGGTCATTGTCGCTCTCATTGTTATCGCCGCCCTGGCCCATACCGCCTGGCCGTTTCTTTTTTTTCCCCGTCAGCAGGTCGACATTCACCTTGGCGAACCACTTGCGCCCAGCCAGGCCACCGCGCCGTTGGCAGGCATTGCAGAACGGGACATCACCCCGCCAATAGGAATACCCAAATTCGGTTATTCCGCCTGGGCCAAACCTGCAGATGGTTTTCGCACCCGATTGAAAGCAAGGGCCTTTTATTTACATGCGCCCGGGCAAACACCGCTCGCTATCGTGCAACTGGACCTGGGCACCGGCTCTCTGCCGCTTCACCATCGCGTGGCAGAACGCATCGCAAAGAAAACCGACGTGCCTGCACACGCGTTATCTTTACTGGTGACCCATACCCATTCCGGCCCGGGGCAGTATCTGGGCAGTGACTTCTATAATGTCTTTGGCAGCAACAAACCCGGCTTCGACCCGGCCTTGTTTGAATACCTGAGCGAACAGATTGCCGACGCGGTCATCGCAGCCTATACCTCCCGACGGGAAGCCCGCTTCGCAGTGGGCCAAAGCGACATCCGGGGCTATACCCGTAACCGTTCCATGGGCGCCTGGGCGAACAATTTCCCTGACGGCCAGCACCTGGATGACGACCCGATGATGGCGGTCAACCCCACCATGACCCTGCTGCGCATCGACCAGAAGCAAGGTGATCGCTTTGTTCCTGCCGGTGCGCTTAGCCTGTACTCCATTCATGGCACCGCCATTCCCCCCTTTACCCGTCCTTACCACGCCGACGTCTGGCACTGGATCAGTGGCACACTGGAAGATGAACTGGCAAGCACAGCCCCCGGCTTTATCCATGGCGCCGCCCAGGCCACCCACGCCGACAATAACCCGGCCTGGCACACAAACCAGCGTGGCGACCTGGAAGCACAACGTATTGGCACCACTCTGGGCGAACACGCCGTACAATTGTTTCACTCACTGGATAACCAGCTCACCGGCACACTGGACACCGCTATCGCCAGCCGCCAACTGAACCTGCTGGAGCAGATCGACACAGGGCGCTTCGGACTCTGTGAGCGCGCCATAGCCGGCGCCGCCGTCGCCGGGGCCGCCAATGGCGATGAAGTGTTTCCGATTTCCTACTTGCCCTTTCTCAAGGAAGACTGGCCTCGACACTTTTTCACCGACAACTGCCAGGGCGTAAAACAGTGGATGCTCTCCAAGCTGCAACTGCTGTTACCCGCAGAACGCTTCCCCCATCAGGCCCTGTTCCAGATCGTGCGTATCAACGAGCTGGTCATCGTGCCGCTGCCCTGGGAAATCACCCTGGAAAGCGGTAATCGCCTGCGCAATGCCGTTACCGATACCTTGCCCGCCGGCACGAACTGGAAAGTAGAAGTCTCCAGCCTGGCCAACGGCTATTTCGGCTATGCCGTCACCCCCGAGGAATACCAGCGGCAATATTACGAAGGCGGCCACACGCTCTACGGCCCCCATACCCTGGATTTCCTGATTGGCCAGAGCAGCGAACTAAGCCGCGATCTGCAACAAAGCGGCAACATCAGCGGCAACATCAACGACAT
>NZ_LWFX01001220.1:0-2746 GCF_001635175.1 Alcanivorax sp. HI0083
CTATTGTGGCCTGTATCAGATCGACTACCAGCCGGTGCCGCTCGATGGTGAGTTGGGCATTGCGGTGGATGATTATCTCGCCGGCGACAAGCCGCGCCCCAACGGCGGTATTATTTTTCCCAATCCCAATGCGCCCACCGGCAAGCTGTTGCCGCTGAGTGAGATTGAGCGCCTGTTACAGATCAATACGGAAACCCTGGTGGTGATCGATGAGGCGTACATCGATTTTGCTGGTAGCCCGGGGCAGGGCGACACCACGGCAATCGCCCTGGTAAACCGCTACCCGAATCTACTGGTTACCCAAACCCTGTCAAAATCCCGCTCCCTGGCCGGCTTGCGTATCGGGCTGGCAGTGGGTGATGAGGCCTTGATTGATGGTCTGAATCGCATCAAGGACAGCTTCAACTCCTACCCACTGGATCGTCTGGCCATTGCCGCCGGCGTGGCCGCGTTTGAGGATCAGGAATGGTTTGAAGAAGGCTGCGAACAGGTGATTGGTCAGCGTGAGTGGCTCACCGATCAGCTGGCGCAGCGGGGCTTCGACAGTTTGCCCTCGGCGGCCAATTTTCTCTTTGCCTGCCACGAGAGGCATAGTGGTGCTGAACTGGCCCAGGGGTTGCGCGAGCAAGGCATTATCGTACGCCATTTTGGCAAACCCGAGCGCATTGCCGACTACCTGCGGATCACCGTGGGCACGCCAGAACAGAATCAGGCGCTGATTGCGGCGCTGGACGGGTTGAGTGAAAAGCTGAAAACTAAAAGTTAAAAAGAATGGAATAAGTTTTGTCGCATGCAGACAAAGAGGCCGCGCCCACACTCTGGGCGCGGCCTCTTTGCGTTAACGGGTAGAGTCGCGCTTGAACTTTGCATTTTATGAAGACGGCGATACTACCGTGGGAAGCGATGCTTGCATCGCGAAGGCGCTTTAGCTTTGCACCGTTGTTCGTGATGCGAGCATTACTTCCCACAGATATTACCAATGTTGGTTTTTTTCAGAGGTCTTATCGCTCCTAAATCGCCTGTTGGCCGAAGTCAGGGTTTGCCCGCTTGAACCTTTCCCATACCTGCGGTACTAACAGGCATCGCCCAACGCAAAGGCCTTAATAATGAAACGTTCGCTACTGCTCGCCTGTGCCCTGATTCCGATTCCCCTTTTTGCCGCTGACTTTGCGGTTACCGCTCCGGTGAGCAAGGCAGTGTTGTTTCCCGCCCAGGCCCATCTCAGTCGTACGTTCTCCCAGGCTTTGCCCGCCGGTGAGCATCAGCTGGTGGTGAAAGGTTTGCCGGAGCTGGATCTGGATAGCCTGCAGGTGGCCGTGAAAGGGGCCAGGTTGCTGGGGATGCAACAAGGGTTTGCCATTGCTGAGGGCGATATCTCGGCCCGTCGTGCCGAGCTGGATGCGGCGATTCTCGACCTGGAGCAGGCCATGGCCGCCGCCCGCGCGGCTGATAGCCTGGACCAGCAACAGATCAATCATCTGCAATCGCTGATGGGGCAGGCGCCACAGGGTGAGGCCGTGTTTGCCCAGGTGCCGGTGGAAAAATGGGCCAGTGCCTGGGAGTCCATTGGCAAGGCGGTGGCGCAACGGCAAGCGGCGATCAATCAGCGTGTGGTGACCCGTGAAGAACAGCAAGGCAAGCTGGAAACACTGCGACAAGAGCGCCAGCAGCTGGGGCAGGTACAGACTCGCAGCCGCCAACTGGTGCTCACTGTTGGTGCTGACGCGCCGTCCACCGCGCGGGTGGAATTGCAGTATTTTACCGGCCAGGCCGGCTGGCAGAATCAATTGCGGGTCGATCTGGATAGCGGTAGTGAAACGGTTGCCGTTACCGGTATTGCGCTGATCCATAACCGCACCGGGGAGGACTGGCAGGATGTCAGTGCCACCCTGGGGCTGGTGCCGGCCGGTTACCGTCAGCTGCCAGATCCGCAACCCTGGATTGTGCGTCTGGCGACGCCGCAACCGGAAATGCGTAAACAGTCCCTGCGCAGCGTGATGGCGGAACCGGCCGCCTTAGAAGCCGATATGGCCAAACACGTGCAGGCGATGCCGGTGGCCGCTCCGGTGGCTCACGGTTTTGATATGCGCGTGCCGCTATCGTCACCATTATCTCTGGCCAGTGGTGTTGGCAGCGCTCGGGTGTCTTACCAGCAGGCCGAACTGCCGGTGACGCTCAGCCGTGAAGGTTATCTCTGGCAACAGCCGGCGGTGTTGCTGGTGGGGGAATGGAAGAATACCAGCGCACTGCCCTGGTTGGCGGGGCGTGTCACGCTGCTGCGAGATGGTCAGCGGCTGGCCCGTTACCACCGCGGCGACAGCATCAAGCAGGGCGAAAAGGTGAAGATGAGTTTCGGCGATGACCCGCGCCTGCAGATTGCCGTGGTGCGCGAGCCATCACAGCAAGGAGAAGTCGGCCTGATCAGCAAGGAGAAGACCCTGTCTGCGCTGAAAAACATCACTCTGACGTCCCATTACGACAAGGCGGTGACGGTGGATCTGCTGGATCGCCTGCCGGTGGCCGGTAACGAGGATATTGCTGTCACGGCCAAAGGCAAAGCCGCAGATGCTAGTGATGTGGATGATGTGAAAGGGCTGCAGCGCTGGCAGTTCACCTTGCCCGCCGGGGGGGAAGAAAGTTTCAAACAAGGCTTCGAAATTCGCTACCCGGAAGGGGCAATGCTGAGCGGTGTAGAAGGGCTTTAAAGGCAATTAATAGTTAATAATGAATAATTAATAACTACACG
>NZ_LWFX01001221.1:0-2190 GCF_001635175.1 Alcanivorax sp. HI0083
GATGGGAGCCATCGGCGTGGTGTATGCACTGGCGCTGGTGTCTGGTCTGGTCGTGTTGCTGCCGACGTTGGTGAAGGACTTTCTGGCCCTGCGCAGGGGCAAGAATCTGAAGCGTTTCTGGCTGGATGCCCATAACGTTATTGGCCTGACCAGTCTCCCGTTCCATCTGATGATTGCACTGACCGTCATTGTCTTTGCGTTCCATGACTTTCTCTACGATGCCCTGTCACTGACCACCTACAAGGAGCGCCCGCTGTTCGAAATGCATGAGCATCACGATAGGGGGGTGGAAACCGTGGCAGGCAATCTCCTGCCTCCACAGACGCTGTTGGCTAACCTGCAACAAGCCGCTCCGGATTTTATTCCCCGGGAAATGCAGTATTTGGGGCCGGTGAGCGAACATGCGGAAGTGCGCATTGGTGGCGAAAATCTGGATCATATGGTGCGCGGGGCTGACCGTGGTTTTGCTGCCATGGACCCTTACACCGGGGAACTGGAAGGCACCGAGTACCTGCCCGGTCACGAGAATGCCTGGACGGACATCGTCATCAGTATTTTTGCGCTGCACTTCGGCAGCTACGGTGGCGCTTTCATGCGCTGGGTGTATGTCTTCATGGGGCTTGCTGGTGCGTTTCTGTTTTATACCGGCAACCTGTTGTGGGTGGAAACCCGACGCCGCAAACAGCGTCGTAATGGTGGGCAAGTGGAACAAAAGCGCAGCACGCGTTTGATGGCCAGCGCTACCGTGGGGGTGTGCTGGGGCTCCGTGGCCGGTATCGCGATTGCCATGACTGCCGGCAAGTGGTTGTACCGTGGGGTCGATCCGGCATCGCTGTACCTGTGGGCGTATTACTTTGTCTTTCTGGCGGCGGTGGCTTGGGCGTTTGTCCGTGGTCCGGGGCGCAGTGCGGTGGAGCTGATTGCCTTTGCCGGGGTCGCCTGGTTGACCGTGCCGGCCACCGCTCTACTGGCATACCTGTTCCCGGCCATGCCGGCATGGATACAAACCGCACCGGGGCCGCTGGCGGTGGATGGTACGGCGCTGGTGGCGGGTGTATTGCTGCTGGAGATGGCCCGGCGTACGGCAAAGCGCGTTTTCCATGGTAATACCGACAGTGTTTGGTATGCCGGCAAACCGGCGGGCGAGCCGGATAGCGTTGCTGCCGGGGTAGAACACGCCTGACGGGGCGCCAAATCGGTTGCAATATCAGTTTCAATCAGGCCGCAACATGATACTAATCGTCATGTTGCGGTTTTTTTGTCACCCTTTTATTTAGCAATAAATTGATAAACACAAAAACGCTTATCGTCTGCGAAGTGAGATATCACTCTGTAAAAGAAGGAGTTAGCGGTTGAGACAAGTGTGCTAAAAGTGTCTTGTATGCCGAAAGGGTAAATAAAACACTGATTTTTGTGGGTTTTTAAATTACAAAAGCTAACGTGCAGGGGCTGGCGCACTATCGCATTCATCCGTGACTATGTAGTCCGAAAACAAGAACAGGGTGACATGATGCGAACAATAAAATTCCCCACCATCGCCTGCCTGCTGCTTTTGCCGTTGCTGCATGCCTGTGAAGAAGAACCGGATGTGTTCGTGCCGCCGGATCCTGGCAATGCTCTCATTTACGCCTATCCGGCCAGCGGCATGGTGGACCTGCCTTTGGGTAGCAAGCTGCTGCTGACGTTTTCCAATGGCATTGATGAGGCCGCGGTCCAAGGAAGATTGTCACCCTGACGGTGATGGCTTTGTCGGCGCGCTTTGTCTGGCGGATAGCGAAGGCAATCTGGTCGATCTCAATAGCGCCGAAGTGTCGAACCGGGACCGTACCTTGACGTTTTCCATGGAAAGCCTGCGTGCCGGTGAGCAATACCGCCTTTGGGTATCACCGGAGATTGCCCCGGGGGTGGTGAACCTGGAGCTGGACGGTCCGCTGATCACCTTCCGCACTCGCCAATACGATCCGGTGCCGGACCAGGCGCCGGGGGTGCTGGTCATCAATCAGGAAAACCCTGAGGTCTATCTGCCCGACTCTGAAGGCGCGGCACGTTTTCCGTTCATGGATTTTTCGCCGGTACGCATCACCCTTACCGAACCACTGGTGCAAACCACCGTGCGCTAGGGCGATACGGTCAAGTTGGAACATCAGCAAACCGGTGAACTGGTGGATGTGAGGATTCTCAGTGAACGCC
>NZ_LWFX01001222.1:0-2325 GCF_001635175.1 Alcanivorax sp. HI0083
AGTGTGTGCTGTATCTGGGCGCGGTGATTGCCGACCTGTCCGGGCGACATATGCCGGAACCGTTTCGGCGAGTGAACGGGCAGCTGCGGCTGCAATGCCAGCAGCGAGACTTTGCCGACTATGTGGACGCCGCATTTGCGCAGATCGCCCGCAATGCCCGGGGCAATCTTGCGGTGCTGGCCACGCTGGGGAGTTCGCTGGCGATGCTGGAACGTACCGTGCCGGCAGAGCGGCTGGGGCCGATACAGCAGCAGCGACGCCACTGGGCTATGCAGGTGCGTGAGAGCCTGTCGCGGGAGGACCGGCTGACCCTGAAGATGTGAAAGGGGCGGGCTCAATAGGTCGGCTTGAGTGCGCGCCATATTCATGGGATGATTTCCTTAAATTCATAGGATGACCATATGAATAAAGCAAAATTACCCCGTCTTTCTCTGGTGGACAGCGCCGTGGCTGAGTTGCGCAGCGCCGTGGCGCGCGGTGAATGGCCGGTGGGTGAACGTATCCCCACCGAGCCCCGGCTTAGCGAGCAATTCGGTGTGGGCCGCAACACGGTGCGTGAAGCCGTGCGGGTACTGGTCCATGCGGGGCTGCTGGAAACCCGGCAGGGCGACGGCACCTATGTGCGTGCCCGGCTGGACCCCGCCGAAGCATTACGGCGGGTGGAGCGCAGCACCCTGCGCGACCAACTGGAAATGCGGGTGGCGCTGGAGGCAGAAGCCGCCCGGCTGGCGGCCCAGCGCCGTGATGGTGCGGATCTGGACGCCATGCGTATGGCGCTGGCAACTCGCGGCGCGGCGGGGCAGAACCTGCCCCTGCGCATTCAGCATGACCGTGATTTTCACCAGGCGATGATTGCGGCGGCCCACAATCGCGCGCTGGCGGAACTGTACCGTTATTTCAGTGAAGCGGTGTCTCGCACCATTGCGCGCACGGAATACGATGACTCCCTGCCGGAGCCCGGCCAGCAAGACCATGAAACCCTGCTGGCGGCTCTGGAGCGGGGCGATGCGGATGCCGCCGAGCGTCAGGTTCGGGCCATGCTGGCGCCTGCGCTGGCGGCGTTGCAGGCGCCCTGATGATGGGCCTGCTGCGCCGGCTGGATGGTTTCACGCTGCTATTGTTGATGGTGATCGTCGCTGCCACGGTGTGGCCGGCTAGTGGTGGTTTGGCGGAGGGGTTGTCGCAGCTGTCCACGCTGGCGGTGGCGGTGCTGTTCTTTGTGCACGGGGCTGCGTTGTCCCGTAAACAGGTGCTGGCCGGGGCCATGCATTGGCGGCTGCATTTGTTTATTTCTTCGCTGACCTTCGTGGTCTTCCCACTGGCGGTTTTGCCGGTGTCGTTGCTGGCGCCGCAATGGATCCCGCCAGAGCTGGCGTTGGGGTTTCTGTATTTGGGAGTGTTGCCGTCCGCAGTATCGTCGTCCATTGCGTTTACCGCCATGGCGCGGGGCAATGTGCCCGCTGCGGTGTGCAGTGCTGCCGCCTCCAATGTGTTCGGCATGATGCTCACCCCCTTCCTGTTGATGCTGATGGTGTCCGCCAGTGGTGATGGTGCCTTTGATGTGACCGGGGCGCTGAAAGGCATTGTGTTGCAGTTGTTGCTGCCGTTTGCCCTGGGGCAGTTACTGCGCCCGAAGCTGGTGGGGCTGTTGTCGCGCTGGCCCGGCTTTGTTGGCCGTTACGATCAGGGCGTGATTATGTTGATCGTGTATGTGGCCTTTTCAGAATCAGTGAACGAGGGGTTGTGGCAGCAGTTGCCGGTGGCGTCGTTGTTGCTGGCGGTGGGCTTGTGCCTGTTGTTGCTGGCACTGGTGATCGGCTTGTCCATGCTGCTGGCGCGGCGTTTGGGCTTGAGCCTGGCGGATGAAATCGCGGCGGTGTTTTGTGGTTCGAAGAAAAGCCTGGCGTCCGGCTTGCCCATGGCCAAGGTACTGTTCGTGGCCAATCCCGGTTTCGGCATGATCGTGCTGCCGATCATGTGCTACAACCAGATCCAGATTCTTTGCGGGGCGTTCCTGGCCGGGTATTACCGGCGCAAGGTTGAGGCGCAGCCTGAGAGCCTTGGTGGGGTATCCTGAGCATGGGTTTGTCGGATTACGGCCTTCGGCCTCTCTGTGCCCTTGGGTAAATACGACCTTGTGTCTCTCCGGCGGAAGGATTTGCTACCCTTCCGCCACTGCTGGCGGGCAACCCGTATTCGACCTGAGGCCCTGAGCCTGTGATGTAGATAGGTCCCGCCAGCATTTCTCTCAAAACTTGAACGGTATCCGAGCCCTTCGTTGACCGGATGAGGCTGCACGAACAAGGAGAAGTGGAGAGATGGCTA
>NZ_LWFX01001223.1:0-4050 GCF_001635175.1 Alcanivorax sp. HI0083
GTCAGCTCCGGGCGCTTGAGCAAGTCGAGCAGATTGTATTCGTGGGCCAGGGGCTTCTCGATCAGGGCATTCACCGCCTCGGCTTGCGGCGTTTTCGGGCGCACCCAGGTGCTCTTCAGGCGCAGCTCTTCCTGCGCCATGCCCTCGCGCTTGGCATTAAAGGCAGCCCAACGTTCATCGTCCACCAGGCCCAGCTCGCGGCCTTTTTCGGTGAGTCGCAGATCGGCATTGTCTTCACGCAGCAACAGCCGGTATTCCGCGCGGCTGGTGAACATGCGATAAGGCTCCTGGGTGCCCATGGTGATCAGATCATCCACCAGCACACCGATGTAGGCCTCGTCCCTGCGCGGGGTCCAGGCGTCTTTGCCCTGGCTCAGCAGCGCCGCATTCAGGCCCGCCAGCAACCCCTGGGCACCCGCTTCTTCATAACCTGTGGTGCCGTTGATCTGGCCGGCGAAGAACAGCCCCGGCATGTGCTGGGTTTCCAGGCTATGTTTGAGATCCTGGGGATTGAAATAGTCGTACTCGATGGCGTAACCCGGACGGGTGATATGGGCGTTCTCGAAACCCCGAATGGAACGCACCGCCTGCAGCTGCACATCAAACGGCAGGCTGGTGGAAATGCCATTGGGGTATAGCTCGTGGGTATTGAGCCCTTCCGGTTCCACGAAAATCTGGTGGCTGTCCTTGTCCGGGTAGCGGTTCACCTTGTCTTCGATGGACGGGCAGTAGCGCGGCCCCACCCCATCAATCACCCCCGTAAACATGGGGCTGCGGTCAAAACCGCTGCGAATGATGTCGTGGGTCTGGGCATTGGTATGGGTGATATAGCAGCACACCTGCTGCGGGTGTTCTTCCACCTTGCCCAGATAGCTCATCACCGGCAGCGGGCGGTCGCCCCACTGCTCTTCCATTACCGAGAAATCTACGGTCTTGCCGTCGATGCGCGGCGGGGTGCCGGTTTTCAGGCGGTCGACACGGAACGGCAGCTCACGCAGGCGACGGGCCAGCGCATTGGACGGCTGATCCCCGGCACGACCGCCCTGATGATTGTCCAGGCCAATATGAATGACACCGCCCAGGAAGGTGCCGGCGGTGAGCACCACCGCATCGGCCATGAAACGCAGGCCCATATTGGTCACCACGCCCACACAGCGACCGTTTTCCACAATCAGGTCGTCCACGGCTTGCTGGAACAGGGTCAGGTCGGGCTGGTTTTCCAGGGTCCCGCGGATGGCGGCCTTGTACAGCTCACGATCTGCCTGGGCACGGGTGGCGCGCACCGCCGGCCCTTTGCGGGCGTTGAGCACACGAAACTGAATACCGCCTTTATCCGTGGCGCGGCCCATGGCCCCGCCCAGGGCATCGATTTCACGCACCAGGTGGCTCTTGCCGATACCGCCAATGGCCGGGTTACAGCTCATCTGGCCCAGGGTTTCGATGTTATGGGTGAGCAGCAGCGTTGAAACGCCCATGCGCGCAGAGGCCAGTGCCGCCTCGGTACCGGCATGGCCGCCGCCGATCACAATCACGCCAAATCGCTGGGAAAAATCCATCGTTTACTTACCTTGCAGGACAGGCCTGCTGCTCAAAATATAGTCAATTCGGGCGCGGTAGTATAAAGAGAACACCTCACGCTGCAAGCATCACGCGGTAGAGCCAGTATCAGCGCAGCACCGAAACGCCAGCTCGCACAGGAGAAACAGCCGTGTCGACACTCTGATCCGGCCAGTTTCGAGTTGCGAGAAACGAGTTTCGAAAGACATAAACCACAAACAGGCACTTCCTGAAGGTTTTCGTCACTCGAAACTCGTTACTCGCTTCTGTTTATCGCGCCGCCAGCGACGCTCCTACGGAGAGCATGTAGCGTGCAGCGTGTTGCGTGTAAGCTATTCTACTATAGAACCCTGATTCTCTTGGCATGGATTGCGCTTGGACTCTCTGAACCTGTTTCTTCTTATCGGCACCGGCCTGATGTTCACCGGCCTGCTGCTGGGCTCGCTGAGCGCCCGGTTCGGGGTGCCGTCGCTGCTGATTTTCCTGGTGGTGGGCATGCTCGCCGGCGAGGATGGCATCGGCGGCATCGAGTTCGATGATTTCTCCACCGCCTATGTGATTGGCAACATCGCCCTGGCGGTGATCCTGCTGGACGGGGGCCTGCGCACCCGATTAAGCACCTTCAAGCTGGGCCTGCGCCCGGCCCTTAGCCTGGCCACCCTCGGCGTGGCCATCTCCGCCGCCCTGGTCGGCGCCTTTACTACCTGGCTGATCGGGGTGGACTGGCGGGTGGGCCTGCTACTGGGCGGCATTATCGGCTCCACCGATGCGGCCGCGGTATTCAGCGTCATCAAGGGCGCCGGCGTCACCCTGAATGAGCGGGTGGCGAGCACCCTGGAGATCGAGTCCGGCCTCAACGACCCCATGGCCATCTTTATTACCCTGATGCTGGTGGGGCTGCTGGTGGACCCGGACGCGCAATGGGGCATCGGCATGCTGGTGACCCTGCTTCAGCAATTTGGCCTGGGTATATTGCTGGGCCTGTTACTGGGCGCGGTGATCAGCGAAGTACTGCTGCGGGTTCGCAGCAATGAAGGCCTGCACGCGCTGCTGTTGTGCAGCGGGGGCGCCATGGTCTTTGCCATCACCAATCTGGTGGGCGGCTCCGGTTTCCTGGCGGTATACCTGACCGGCCTGGTGGCGGGGAACCGCCGCGGAGGCACCGGCGACAATGTGCTCAAGTCCATGGATTCCATGGCCTGGCTGGCCCAGTCCGGCATGTTCCTGATCCTCGGTCTGCTGGTCACGCCTTCCCGGCTCACCGAAAACCTGCCCTGGGCCCTGGCCGTCGCCGCTTTTCTGATGCTATTGGCGCGCCCAGTGTCGGTATGGCTCAGCTTGCTGCCGTTCCGTTTCACCTGGCGCGAGGAAATTTTCATCGCCTGGACCGGGCTACGCGGCGCCGTTCCCATTGTGCTAGCCGTGTTCCCGCTACTGGCCGGGGTGGAACAAACCTATTTACTGTTTGATATCACCCTNGTGGTGGTGCTGATCTCCCTGCTTGGACAAGGGGCAAGCCTGCGGTTTGTGGCGCGCAAGCTGAAAGTTTCGGTGCCGCGCACCACCGAACCCAGGCAGACCGTGGCCCTGGCCGCCCCCCGCGACCGCTACCTGATGCAGTTTGAGGTGGAAGATGGCGCCAAGGCGGTGGGCAAAAGCCTGGCCGAGCTGGGGGAAGACGAACGTACGCCGTTGATTCTGTACCGTGACAAACAGGTGCTCAGCCTCGGTGACGACCCGAAAATTGCAGCCGGTGATTTGATTGCCTGGCTGGCGCCGTTATCACACAAGTCCAACCTCTCGGATCTGTGCCATAAATTAAGCAGCGATGAAAAACGCTATTACGGCGATTTCAGCGTGCTCGGCAAAACCCCGATCGCGCAGCTGGTCGCGATCTACGGCGTGGAAAGCCCACCGCCCTTGCTACAGGGCCTCACCGTGGCCGAATTGTTCAGCAAACAGGTCGGCCGGCATGCGGTGGTCGGCGATACCGTTCGCATCAGCAGCCTGCGGTTGCGGGCCCGATCGGTAGAAGATGGCAAGGTCGTGCTGGCTGGCTTGAAGCTGCCGGGGTAAAGCCACCGTCCCGAGTGACGAGAAACGCGTTTAGAAAGGCAAAACCGGTTTTGATTTTCGTCACTCGCTACTCGAAACTCGCCTCTCCACTCCAGAAATCCAGAAAGGACTCGTCATGGCTCGCTTTGATAATCACCGCATTCTGATCACTGGCGCCGGTGCCGGCATTGGTGCCCTGATGGCACAAGAGTTTGCCAAACAGGGCGCAGAAGTCATCGTCACTGCCCGCCGCATCAGCGCGGCCCGCCAGGTAGCTGACCAGATCAAGGCGGCCGGCGGCAAGGCCCACCCCTATGTGCTGGATGTGAGCAAGATTGCCTCCATTGCCAAATTCCGGGACAAACTGCATGAGGAAGTCGGCCCCATCACCGGCCTGATCAACAACGCCGGTGTCGTCTTTGGTGGCGAGTTCGAGCA
>NZ_LWFX01001224.1:0-3132 GCF_001635175.1 Alcanivorax sp. HI0083
GCACCGTTACCGATGACGTCCCCTTTCTGGTGGATTCGGTTGCCATGGCCGTGCGCGATGCCGGCACCGCCATCGACTGGACCGTGCACCCGGTCATTCAGGTGCGACGCGATGCCCATGGTCACCTGACCCAGGTCACGGGGGTGGGTGATGGCGAGCAGCCGGCGGAGTCCATGATCTACGTGGAATTCGAACCGTTGGCAGACGACGAGGATTATGCCCGCCTGCAGGACATTCTCGAGCGCGTGTTGGGTGATTTACGCGTGGTGGTGGACGACTTCGAGCCCATGCTCGACAACCTGGAAGCGACCCGCAGCAACCTGTCGGCCAGTTACCCGGAGCGGGATCAGCAGGAGTTACAGGAAGCCACCGGCTTTATCGAATGGTTGTCCGAAGATCACTTTACCTTTCTGGGATATGCCCGCTCCGAAGCGAAAACGGTGGACGGTGGCATGCAGCTGCATCTGGTGGACGAGGCCGGCCTTGGTCTGGCGCGCCCCGGCAGCCCTTACGCCAACGCGGATGAATTTATTGCGCCCCATGAGGAAATGGCCAAATACATCCGCCATGGTCGTCTGGTGGTCGTGACCAAAGCCAATGTGCGTTCACCCATTCATCATCCGCACTACATGGATGTGGTGTCCGTGAAACGCCTGGCCGCTGATGGTTCGGTGGAAGGCACCGACCGCTATATCGGGCTGTTTTCCCTGGATGCCTACATCAATCGTCCCCGGGACATTCCTCTGATTCGCCGCAAGGTGAATTACGTGCTGGATCGTTCCCGGTTGCCGGAACGCTCGCATTCCGGCAAGCATCTGCGCGATATCATTTACCAGCTTCCCCGCGATGAGCTGTTCCAGTGTAGCGAGGAAGAGCTGTACGACATCTGCATGGGCATTCGCGCTCTGCGTGATCGTCATCATCTGCGGGTATTCATGCGCCGGGACCGCTATGGGCGTTTTTATTCGTGCATGATTTACCTGAGCCGCGAACGCTACTCCCGGGAATTGCGCGACAAGGTCACCGCCGAACTGATGACGCTGTGCAACGGTCGCTCCGTGGAACGCACCGTGGATTTCCTCCGCGAAGGGCTGGCCCGGATTCACTGCATTGTGCGTATTCCCCAAGGCACACAGCTGGCCATGACCGACAGCCAGGTGGAGCAACGGCTGATTGAAATTACCCGCTCCTGGTCGGACCAGTTACGGGAAGTGTTGCGCGAAAGTGGCTACCAGGATGAGCAGGGCGACAAGGTGGGCAGCCGGGCCGATGACGGGGCTGCCCTGGCCCTGCGTTACGGTGACGCCTTTCCCTTGGGTTACCGGGAAGCACACAGTGCCGTGGAAGCCGCCGCCGACCTGCAATACCTGACGCAGTTGTCTGCCGCCCAACCGGTGCTGCCCAGCCTGGCCATTACCGATGCTGATGGCGCGGCATGCCCGACCAGCCTGCGTCTTTATAGCCTGAATAATCCCATTGGTTTGTCCGATGTGCTGCCGGCACTGGAAAATTTCGGTTTGCGGGTGGTGCGCCAGAACCCCACCCGGGTGACGCCCCGTGATGGCGAACCCCGCTGGATTCAGGTTTTCGACGTGCAGGTCCACGGGGAGTGTTCCCTGGGGCCGGCCCAGCAGAAACGCTACTTCGAAGATGCCTTCCTGCAATGCTGGAATGGCCATACGGAAAATGACGGCCTGAATCGACTGGTGTTGCTGGCGGGCCTGAATGCCCGCCAGGTGGTGTGCCTGCGCACCCTGACCAAATACCTGATTCAAACCGGCTTGCCGTATTCGCAGAACTACATGGAAGAGTTGCTGGCGGAACATGCGCGCATTGCCCGTTTGCTGGTGCAGCTTTTCGAAACCCGCTTTGACCCGCAGTTGACTGACAGCCGTCGTGATAATGAAGGGCTGAAACTGGCACAGAACCTGGATCATGAACTCGATGGCGTAGCGTCCCTGGATGCGGACCGCGTGCTACGGGCGTTCCTGAGTGTGGTGCGTGCCGGCCTGCGTACCAACTTCTATCAGCAGGATGCGGGCGGCCACGACAAAGCCTATGTCAGCCTGAAGCTCGATCCGAAGAAAGTGTCGGAGTTGCCGCCGCCATTACCCATGTACGAAACCTTTGTGTATTCGCCCACCATGGAAGGCATTCACTTGCGCGGTGGGCCGGTGGCCCGTGGCGGCCTGCGCTGGTCCGACCGGCGCGAGGATTTCCGCACCGAGGTGCTGGGCCTGGTCAAGGCGCAAATGGTCAAGAACGCCATCATTGTGCCGGTGGGGGCCAAGGGCGGTTTTGTGGTGAAAGGCGGTACGCCGGGTGACCGGGAGGCGTGGCAACAGCAAGGTATTGCCTGCTACAAGGAGTTCATCCGTGGCCTGCTGGACATCACCGACAATCGCGAAGGCGACGCGATTGTGGCGCCGGAGCAGGTGGTCCGCCACGACGGGGATGATCCCTACCTGGTAGTGGCGGCGGACAAGGGCACCGCGACCTTCTCGGATATTGCCAATGGCCTGGCCGATGAATACGGCTTCTGGCTGGGCGATGCGTTTGCCTCTGGCGGCAGTGCCGGTTACGACCACAAGCAAATGGGGATTACGGCACGGGGCGCGTGGGAAAGCGTCAAGCGTCACTTCCGGGAACAGGACAAGGATATCCAGACGCAGCCGTTTACCGTGGTGGGGATCGGCGACATGGGCGGCGATGTGTTTGGCAACGGCATGCTGTTGTCGGACCAGATTCAATTAGTCGCGGCCTTCAATCACCTGCACATCTTTATTGACCCAAACCCGGACCCGGCGGCCTCCTTTGCCGAGCGCCAGCGCCTGTTCACCACCAGGGGCGCCACCTGGGATGATTTCGACCGCGAGGCCATGTCCGAGGGCGGCGGTGTCTGGTCGCGCAGCGCCAAGAGCATCGAGCTCAGTGAGCTGGCCTGCCAGGCGCTGGGTATCAGTGAACGGACACTGACCCCGGCCGAATTGATCATGGCGATTCTCAAGGCGCCGGTGGAACTGCTCTGGAACGGCGGTATCGGCACCTATGTAAAAGGCAGCAACGAAAGCCATGCCCNGGTCGGCGACCGGGCCAATGACGCCATCCGCGTGAACGGCAAGGAACTGCGCT